>NZ_SOCA01000002.1:0-75700 GCF_004364345.1 Prosthecobacter fusiformis
TGACGTCGATGCCGAGGCGCGGCAGGGATGCAGAGATGGCGGGTGAACTCATGAGAGAAGAAGGAGTGAGGATGAAGTCTTGATGAAACCAGGACAGCAGGTGGGAGTCCCCGGCATGAGTTCGAGCTTGTCTGCGGGCTGCCATTCGGTGAGAATGGGCCCTGGATATGGTTCGGCTTCACGGCCGGGCATGGGACAGACACCCGCGCCAATCTAAACTGCAGGATCGTGACTCCTGAGCCGGTGGGCGGTCTGCGGGTGTCTGCTCCCACTTCCGAGTCCATGGGCCATCGCTATCGCGATGGCTTGATCTCTTCAAGGAGGACTCAATGTAGAGACAAGCCGGTGGTGGAAACGGTGAAGCCGTTGAGAACCACCGGATGCGGGAAACGTCGCCCCCGCGGGGCATCGCGTCCCGGAGGGACGCTGGAATGTGGTGTGAAGGAGGCACGTCGGGGGTCAGGGCATACCTCCAGCGTCCCTCCGGGACGCCCTGGGGATTTGCACATCGGGGGCGTCTCTCAGGTGGTTCTCGGCCGCTGCGCGACCTCCACCACTGGCTATGTTCCATGCTCCCTCCGGGAGAGGGGGAAACGCTCCTGTCAAAGCAGCGTTTTGGCCACCTTCTGCTCATCCAACCTATCCCGTGTGCTCCGACAACTTTTCAATTCCCGTTTGTTGGGTAAGCTGGCACTGGCCTCGTCATTCGGACGCCATTAATCTGCCGTATTCAAATAAAAGCGGCGATGCGCTCTGCGCTTTCACCGCACTCCGGGACGCTTCGCGGCTGCATGCAATCTATTGTCTGCGATAGTTTACCGCCAATTGCCGATGTTGTCTCCCCACGTGTCGGGATTGCGGTCCGCTCCGGAGGAATAGATCATGATCGAGTAGTTGACTTCATCCCCCGCATCGTTTGGCAAGGGCTCGGGGTTGGAGATGATCCTATCCAAATCCACATCAAGAACCACGTAGTATTTCTCGCCCCAGAGATCGGTCACCACCCATTCGTCCTTGTCTTGATAAACGCCGCTTTTCCCATTTTCGGCAGCGGGCATCTCCAGAAATTTAAATCCTTTCGGATTCAATGTTATGTCGGTCCCCACCAATGCAGCCATCCAGGCCCCCTCTGTGCGCAGGCTAACGTCTTTTTTGGGGTAAGGATCAGGAAGAGGGAACTTTTTGTATTCAGATTGATAAGAGCCAATCGCATTCCCAATTTTCATCAATGCGGATCTGGTTTTCGAATACCCCTCCGTCCCATAATCTGACGCTATATAAGCCTCCATCAAGCGGCTGAATACAAGCAAGAAGAAGCCGACAAGCATTAGCATCATCATCGCCTTGCCCAAACAAGCACAACCGCTCAGGATAGGGTTTTGTGACTTCTGGTGATCATCGGGATTTATGCCAGCAACAGACACCGCAGCTTTTTTCTCAGGGATGTCATCCGCAGCCATTCTTGTGTTCTATCAAAATGGGTGGAGGCAGCAAGTTTATTGCTGAAACATTCAAAGGACCTCTGCGACTGAATCATACTACCGCCAGGAGCAGATGTTGTCTTCCCACGTGTTTGGATCGCGGTCGGGGCCGGAGGAGTAGATGATGACGGAAGCGGCAATCGTCGGTGGAATTTTGGTACTCACATTGCCGGGCTTTGCCTCGGGGTTGGCGATGTGGTTGTCCAGGTCTGCATCCAGCAGGATGTGGTACCTTTCACCCCAGGCGTCGGTGAGCTGTCTTTCAGTGCCAACGGTTAGAAGCCCTTTTTTACCGTTTTTGGCCACGGGCACAGCGAGGAACTTGATGAGACGGGGATTGGTTTTCTCATCTTCACCCAGGAGGGCGACAATGAGGTCCCCGCTGGAGCGGGTCTGCACATCTTTGCTGGAGCCGGGGACGAGCGTGGGGAAGGCCCCGTATTCGGTACGATAGTGGCCCAGAGCCACCTGGACATCCTTCATGGTGGCTTTGGTTTTCAGGTTGATGGGAGGCGTCCCGAGTATTCCTGGTGAACCTGTCGCACAGCGATATAAAGAGACGGAGAGGAAAATGGCGAGCGTCGCCATCACCATCCATTTGCCCATGCGGGCACAACCGGCCATGCGGTTGATCTGACTGTCTTGAGCATCGTCCAGATTGGTTTCCTGGACTGGTGGTTCATCAATGTCGTCCTCGGCCATGTGCGGTTTTTATCAAAAGGGATCAGGAGTGTCGAGACAATCCTTTTGTGCATCCTGTGCGAGAACTGGGCGGCTGGATACGATACTTTCAATGCCGCGTTAACCATCCTGCTGCGGTATCCAACCATGCGCACCTGCATCCTTTTATCTCTCATGCTCCTCATTGGTGAAGACTGGGCCGAAGCCCAGAAAAAGACGGCCAATTACGATGAATCCAAGATCCCGGCCTACACGCTGCCAGCTCTGCTGACCACTCGCGATGGAGCCAAGATCACCACGGCGGCGGACTGGACGGCGGAACGCAGGCCGGAGGTGCTGGCGCTATTTCAAGAGCATGTCTATGGCCGCACGCCGGGGAACTGGGGAAAGGTGAGCTTTGAAACGCGCGAGGTGAAAAAGGATGCGCTGGGTGGCAAGGCCACACGCAAGCTCATCCACATCTCCCTGCCGGAGCATCCGGCCTGGGCGGGGATGGAAGTGATGCTTTACCTGCCCAATGGGCTGAAGGCTCCCGCGCCGTGCTTTGTGGGGCCGAGCTTTGGCGGCAACCATGCGGTGAGCACGGAGCCTGATGTGCCGCTTTCCACCCGCTGGATGCGGCCTAACAAAGAGAAGTCCATCGTGGACAACCACGCCACGGAGGCCAGCCGGGGAAATGAAAGCAGCCGCTGGCCGCTGGAGATGATCATCGGCCAGGGCTTTGCGGTGGCGACGTATTATTATGGTGACATCGAGCCGGATCATGTGGATGGCTGGAAGGACGGGCTGCGGGCGGTGCTGAGCAAGGATGGCGCAGCCACAGAGTGGAAAAATGGCGACTGGGGTGCGATCGGTGCCTGGTCATGGGGCCTGAGCCGCATCGCTGATTATTTGGAAACGGATGCTGACATTGATGCGAAAAAGTTGGCGGTGATCGGCCATTCGCGGCTGGGCAAAACGTCTCTATGGACGGGTGCGCAAGATCAGAGATTTGGCATCGTGATCTCCAACAATTCAGGCGAAGGCGGTGCTGCGACGATGCGCCGGAATTACGGTGAAACGACAGCCATCATCACGAAGGCTTTTCCGCACTGGTTCACAAAAACGTATGCGGGCTATGGCGACAACGAAGCGGCCTGTCCGGTGGACCAGCACATGCTCATCGCCCTGGCAGCGCCACGGCCCATTTACATCGCCAGTGCGGTGGATGATCAGTGGGCGGACCCGAAAGGGGAGTTCCTTTCCGGCCTGAATGCGGAGCCTGTGTATGTGCTCTTCGGCAAAAAAGGTTATGGCGTCACGGAGCCTCCGGCGGTGGATACGCCGGTGGGCGATGCCATCGGCTACCACATGCGCACGGGCAAGCATGACGTGACGGATTACGACTGGACGCAGTATCTGCGCTTTGCCAAAAAGCACTTTGGCCAGTGAGGCGGGCGGAGTGGTGCCGGGGGGCGGCTCAGTGCCGTTTCCCCAGCATTCCCATCACCACCATGCCCAGCAGGAGGCCGCTGGCGCAGACTAACCAAAAGTTGGCCGGGGTGTCTGCCATGCCGCTGTGGAAATCCATCCCGAAGATGCTGGCCAGTGCGGTCAGGGGCAGGAACATGGCGGCCAGCAAATTCAGCCGGTGGGCTGTGGAGGCCATCTGCCGGGCGCTGGCGGCCTGAGCCTCCGCCTGACGGGCGACGGTGAAATTCAACCCGAACTGGGCATCCTGCAAAAGCAGGTCCGCGTTGCGCTCGATGCCGGCGGCTTGGTCACGCATGTTGATGAGTTCGCGCTCGCTTTTCACCAGTTCACGTGCCTGCTGGAGGGCGCGGTGAAGTCCACGGGAGGTTCTCAGGACGGGGGCTAGTTTTTCCAGCACCTCATGGTACTCGGTGGCCATGCGCGCGCGGTTTTCTTCCTCCTCCAGCTCGGTGAGTTTGGTGTCAAAGCTGCGCAGGTGATCATTCAGCCCGGCCAGTCCGCTGCCGGGCAGGTTGGTTTTCCATTCCCCATCGGGATTGCGCCAGAACAGGGCGGGCTTCCGCTTATGCTCATCCGCGCCGGGGATCTGGTGGAGGATGATGAGCAGGTGCCCATCCTCAAACATGGCGCGCTGTGGCCCCGGTTCGCGGCCCAGGCGGTTGCGGATGGAATCGGGCAGGAGCCACAGCTTCGGGAGAATGCTGGTATCGGGTTTCATAAACGTGGCGAGACTAGCCGGGAGGCCGGGGGCAGGGGAATACAATTTTGTGCAGAGATTCGCCTCGGGTTGCGGTGGCAGGCGTAGATGAAAGCCATGCGCCATCTTGTGATCATCCTTGGAGACCAGCTCGACCGAAATTCGGCCGCGCTGGATGGTTTTGACTCAAAGCAGGACTGTGTATGGATGGCTGAGGTGGCGCGGGAATCCACCAAAGTGTGGGTGCATAAGGCCCGCATCGTCACCTTCCTGGCGGGCATGCGGCACTTCGCGGAGGAATTGAAAAAGGAAGGGCTGCCAGTGGAATATCGCAGACTGGACGACGCCCAAAACCAGGGGGATTTCATCGTGGAACTGGAGGCGACGGTGAAGCGGCTGAAACCGCAAAAACTCATCCTGGTGGAGCCGGGGGAGTGGCAGGTGAGGGAGGATTTCCGCCAGGCGGCGAAGCGGCTGAAGGTGGAGCTGGATGAGCGTGAGGACCGCCACTTCATGGCCTCCCATGCGGATTTTGAAAAACATGCGAAGGGCCGCAAGGGACTGCGCATGGAGTTCTTTTATCGCGAGATGCGTACACGCCATGGCATTCTCATGGAGGGTGGGAAACCGGTGGGTGGTGAGTGGAACTTCGACAGCGAAAACCGGAAGAGTTTTGCCAAAGCCGGGCCGCCTCTGCATGCGGCACCACGGACGTTTCCGCCGGATGAGATCACGCAGGAGGTGATGCGCATCGTGGAGGAGACTTTTCCTGAACATCCTGGCAGCCTTGCGGAGTTTGACTGGCCCGTTACAGCAGCGGAGGCTGAGCTGGCGCTGGAGGATTTCATTGCGCACCGTTTGGCAGAGTTTGGCGAATATCAGGATGCGATGTGGACGCGGGAGCCGTGGCTATTTCATAGCCGACTGAGTGCGGTGATGAATCTGAAACTGCTGGATCCGCGCCGGGTGATTGCAGCGGCGGAAAAGGCGTATCACACTGGCCGCGCACCCTTGCCAGCAGTGGAAGGTTTCATCCGGCAGATCCTCGGCTGGAGGGAGTATGTGCGGGCCATTTACTGGCGCTTCATGCCGAGCTATGGTGAGATGAATGAACTGCAGGCGCAGCAGCCGTTACCCAAGTTTTATTGGACGGGTGAGACGGACATGAACTGCCTGCATGACGCCATTGGCCAGACTCTGCGATACGGTTACGCGCACCACATTCAGCGGCTGATGGTCACGGGTTTATTCTCCTTGTTGTTAGGCGTGAGGCCGCAGGAGGTGCATGAATGGTACCTGGCGGTGTATGTGGATGCGGTGGAGTGGGTGGAACTGCCAAACACCCTGGGCATGTCCCAGCACGGGGATGGCGGGATCATGGCCAGCAAGCCGTACATCGCGTCTGGCAAATACATCCAGCGCATGTCCAATTACTGTGCAGGCTGCCGGTATGATCCTGCTCAGTCCACCGGTCCCAAAGCCTGCCCTTTCACCACTCTTTATTGGGAATTCCTGATGCGGCATGAGGAGCGGCTGAGGAAGAATCAGCGCATGTCCATGCAGGTGCGCAATTTGGCCCGGCTCACGGAAACGGAGAAAGAGGCGATCTTTAATCAGGCGGAGTCCATCCGCGCGGGTCTGGCGTAATTCACCGCACTTATGTCCACCTCTCCCCGCGTCTGGTTCATCACTGGTTGTTCCTCTGGATTTGGTCATGCCCTTGCAGAGGCGGCCTTGCTGGCAGGGGATCACGTCATCGCCACTGCCCGACGGGTGGCGGACCTGGAAATGCTGGAGCACATCGGCGCGGGGCGCTGCCACATCTTGCCGCTGGATGTCACCGATGCTGGTCAAGTCGCCCAGCAGGTGGCGGCTGCCCAGGCGGTGTGGGGGCGGCTGGATGTGGTGGTGAACAATGCAGGATACGGCCTGCTGGGCGCGGTGGAGGAATGTAGCGAGGAGGACATCCGGCGGAATTTTGAGACCAATTTTTTCGGTGCCCTGAACGTGATCCGGGCCGCACTGCCCATCTTGCGTCACCAAAAGCAGGGGCACATCATCAACATCAGTGCAGCGGCAGCCATTTCTAACTATGCGGGCTTTGGCATTTATGGTGCGGCGAAGGCAGCGCTGGAATCTCTGAGCGAGAGCCTGCGGCTGGAGGTGGCGGCGTATGGGATCAAGGTCACGCTGGTGCAGCCGGGACCTTTTCGGACGCGTTTCATTGGCAAAGGCATGACCCATGCGACTGCAACGGAAACCTATGCAGGCAGCAGCGGTAAATTCGCCGCCTATTTAGAGAAGGTGGATGGCAAGCAGCCCGGTGACCCTGAACGCGCCGCTGCTCTCATCGTCAAAATGGTGCAGGAAGGACAAGCCCCACTGCGGCTTCCGCTGGGCAAGTATGCCGTGAAGAAAGTCCGCGATGTCACCGCCTCCCGCTTGCGCGAGCTGGAGGCCTGGGAACAGGCGGCGGGGGAGACGGATGGCTGACATAAGGGTGTAAGCATTCTCGACAAATAAGTGTCTTCATGACACAGGTAGAGGAATGAGTGCTTCTAAGTTGAATCCCCGAATGGCCAGAGGCCTGCGGATTTTTGGCTGGATGGTATTCACTCTTACTGTAGTGGGTTTGCTGATGTATAGTTTGTTAGGTTGGCAGGCAGCCCGGCGTTGGGAGGGAGTGCAAAAGATGCTGGATCGGGAAGGAGAACCTCGGAAGTTTACGGATCTATTACCTTCTCGCCTGCCGGAGTCGCAGAATTATGCTGCCATTCGTCCCTTGCGGATGATTGCAGCCATAGAGGACAGAGATGAGACCCTGGGCGAGCCTGGAGCAAAACGGAAGGCGCTGGTGGAATTGACCCAGGGTATTGAAAGGGTGGGGATTTATCGCAGCAGTGCTGTTCTGGGCCAACCAAGCCAGTGGCCCGGCCTGGCGAAAGAACTCGTGTCATCAGGCCTGCTCCAGGAGCTGCCCCTTCCTGGCAGAGAGCCCAGAGCGATCCTAAATCTGCTGGATGAGACTCGCACCTTGCTGAAGGAACTGGCCGCACCTGCGATGTCTTACGCTGACGCTCAGTTTGTTCCGTCTCTGCGGGATCGTCCTTTGCCTCCGAGTTTGCTCCTCATCCCCATGCCTTATCACAGGCCGGTGATGCAGGCCTGCTTTGCTCTTTCTCTTCATGGCCTAGCTGCCGCAGACGCTGGGGAATATCATGCTGCTGTGGCCGATGCCTGTGCCGTTTCGTTACTGGCCAAGGCTTGTCACCAGGAGCCTAATATGCTTTGCCATCTTCTGGCTATCACATGGGACACTTTGGCAATTGAACTGACATGGAATATTTTTCGAGCTTCCCCGATGCCTCTCACGGAGACGGATTTGCATCATTTGCAGAAGGTGCTCAGTGGTGTGAATGCTGCGGAGTCTTATCTTCAAGTTGTCCGGGGGGAAATGATCATTAGTTTAAATAGTTTTGATATTATGGCGGGCGATCCTGCGACGCGTCGCGATTTTGTGGATAAGGTGGGTACTTCAGGAGTGACGTGGGTGAAATCCATTGAGATGGTCCCGGATAGTTATTTCATCCTGAACAAAGCCACCCTGGTGGAGGCCGAAATGGAATTTTTGATCCGGCCTTACAAAGCTGGTGGCCTGGCATCCGTATTGGAGAATGATCACAGAATACAAAACTATCTGGATCTTTCTGGCACGAGTGCTTTGAATTTGGACCGCTATTTTGCCAATGCGATCATACCTTCATTTCATCGTCTGGCGGGGCAGACAATGAAAACCGAAATCACTCTTAGACAGGCGGTTATTGCGTGTGCCTTGGAGCGCTTTTTTCTCGCTCACCAATCTTATCCCGCCTCTTTGGAAGAGTTGAAACCTGTTTATTTGCAAGACATTCCGACAGATTTGATGGATGGGCAGCCCATGCGATACAGCCGGCGTCCAGAGGGGCGCTACATCCTCTGGAGCGTGGGACTGGACAAGCAAGACGACGGCGGGGAAATCATTTTGGAACCGGGTAAAAGACTTGCCGCGAAGAATTTTCTGCTTCCCGATTATCAAGGCGACTGGACTTGGCAGTATTCTCCGGTCACTGCCACCCCGATGCCTGTTGGTGACGTCCCCCAAACTCTGGTTCCGGTGGGTCCCTGAAGTACTGAATTCACATTTGGTGTCCGGCCCGACTATAATACTTTGTCCCATCGTCACTGCCCGCCGTGCACATAGCCCGCATCTGGGACATTGTTTTTTCCGCTCCGGGACACTTTTTGGGCCATTTTTGGCCTGAGGGAGTGGGAATAACTGGCCAAATCCTCCAAAAAGGGCCTTGCAAAGCCCTGGTGCCAGCCCATAATCCACGCCCCTTGCGAGCTGCCTTGTCACATCGCCGTCGGTCTCCAGGTCCGTCTTCTCTCTGAGAAGTCGCGGACGCTCGCTCTGGAGGTAACCCGGTTCATCTCATATCCATCCATGTCCGTCCGTCTTGCCCGATTCGAAATGCCGAATCGCCTCGTCCGCAACGAGGCCACCGCCACCGATACTTATGCCCAGTTCAGCGCCGAGCCTTTTGATAAGGGCTACGGTCATACGATTGGCAACTCCCTCCGTCGCGTACTGCTCTCGTCCCTGGAAGGCGCGGCCATCACCTCGGTAAAAATCCGTGGTGCCGAGCACGAATTCAGCACCCTCCCTGGCGTGCTCGAAGACGTGGTCCAGATCGTCCTGAATCTGAAGAAGGTCCGTTTCAAGCACCACAGCGAAAGCAAGGAAGCCCGCCTGCTTTCCATCACCGTTGAAAAAGACGGCGTGGTCACCGCTGGTGACATCAAGGAAGACAACCATTACGAAGTCATCAACAAGGACCTCGTCATCTGCAACCTGGACCGCAAGACCAAGTTCGAGTGCGAATTCGAAGTCCGCGTGGGCCGTGGTTTCTCTACCTGGGAAGAAAACAAGCGCGCTGACACCCCGATCGGTGTTATCCCAATCGACTCCATTTATAGCCCGGTGACCCGCGTTAAATACGGTGTGGAAAACACCCGCGTCGGCCAGAACACCGACTATGACAAGCTGGTGCTGGACGTGTGGACCGACGGACGCATCGCCCCGAGCGACGCCCTGCTCCAGGCTGCCTCCATCCTGCGTCATCACCTGGACGTGTTCGTCAACTATGACGACAAGGCCATCGAATTCGAAGCGGCTCCAGAAGCCCAGACCGAAGAAAACAGCGAGCTGCGCAAGCTGCTGAACATGAGCGTCAACGAGATCGAACTCTCCGTCCGCGCTGCCAACTGCCTGAACAACGCCAACATCACCTCCGTGGGCCAGCTGGCCATGAAGACCGAGGCCGAAATGCTGCGTTACCGCAACTTTGGCAAAAAATCCCTCACCGAAATCAAAGAGAAGCTGGCCGAGCTGGGTCTCTCTCTCGGCATGAAGTTCGATTCATCGCTGCTTGAGCCTACCTCCGGCGGCAGTTCTCTGCTTGCCCGCAGCAGCATGATCGCCGATGACGACGATGAAGCGGATGCCGCAGGCTTCGCCAGCCTCATCGACAGCCACCTGCCAGACGGTGACGACGACGAATAATCTCCAGACCTTAGACTAGAACGAAGACATGAAACACGGAAGAAAAGTCCCTAAACTCCAGCGCGATGCCTCTCACCGGAAGGCTCTCCTGGCCAACCTCGTGTGCGCCCTTGTGGAGCACCGCCGCATCCGCACCACCCTGGCCAAGGCCAAGGCCGTGCGCCCGCTGGCTGAAAAGATGGTCACCCTCGGCAAGCGTGGCGACCTGCATGCCCGCCGCACCGCCATCTCTGAACTGCGCCAGCCTGGCACGGTGAAGAAGCTGTTCGAAGAAATCGCCCCTGCCTCCAAGGAGCGCCAGGGCGGCTACACCCGCATCACCAAGCTGGGCCAGCGCCGCAGCGATTCCGCCCCGATGGCTTTCATCGAGTGGGTGGACTCCTTCGTGCTGCCAAGCGCCAAGGTGGAAGAAGCGGAAGCCGAAGTGGTCTCCGCTGAAGCCCCGGCTGCTGAAGATGCAGAGCCGAAGGCCAAGCGCGCCTCCAAGAAGAAGGCCGAAGCTGCTGCTGAGTAATCCTCAGCAAGTTCACCAACCCTCCCCAAACGCGGGCATCGAAAGATGCCCGCGTTTTTTTGTGGAGTGCCCGTGCCTCGTATGTCCGTTTTATCCTCGCGGAAATTCGTTATAGGTAGAGGCCGCTACCGCGTGTAGCTCCCTCTTGCATCTGCCGGGTCTGGTATAATCATCATGCCATGCTGAAGCCCGCGCCATCCCAGTATCTGCATACCGTCAGGTTGGAGCGCGGGGAGGTACCTGGCTTCAGCGAATACCCTTTTAATATTCCGGCGGTCCGTCACCTGGACTCACTGCCGTTGCATCCGAAGGTGACTTTCTTTGTGGGAGAGAACGGATCCGGCAAATCCACGCTGCTGGAGGCCATCGCCGAAAAGCTGGGCTTTAGCATGGAGGGTGGCACGAAGAATACCAATATGGCGATGCATGAATACCGCTGTGCATTGACCTCCAAGATCACCCTTTCACGCACCCATCTGCGCCCGATGGACGGCTTCTTTTTGCGGGCGGAGAGTTACTACAATTTCGCCACGCTGATCGATGAACTGGGCACCTGGTCCTATGGCGGCAAAAGCCTGCATGAGCAGTCCCATGGTGAGTCATTTTTTGCGACGATGATCCACCGGATGGGTGGTCATGGAATCTATCTTTTTGATGAGCCTGAGGCGGCGCTGTCGCCGCAGCGGCAGATGTCTCTGCTGGTGCGGATGCATGATCTCATTGATGATTTTTCACAGTTCATCATCGCTACGCATTCTCCCATCTTGATGGCCTATCCGGACGCGTGGATCTATCAGTTTAGTGAGGATGGCATCCAGCGCATCGCTTATGAGGACACGGATCATTTTCAGATCACCAGCCGTTTTATGCGAGATCCCAAAGGCATGATCCATCGCTTGTTAGGCACGCAGGAGGATAGGCACGCAGGAGGAGCTGAAACTGGGGGATTGAGATAATCTTGACCCTGACTTTTGGTTAGGCTAAAACCGGGGTTATGAAGCTTGCTATGCACCTGATGGTTTTCTTAGTCGCCAGCTGGGGAATGTTGGTTCAGGCGCAGCCATCCGAAAAGCCGGATCCGCTGGAAGGGCTGCTTTCCGACAAGGCAGCGCCGACCAATGAGGTGAGGTTGCACATCTCCCTGCTGAAGGTGCCCGCGGCTCTGGCCGCCCAGGCTCTACTGGCGGATGTGGGAAAGTCCCCGTCCTTCTGGCGGGAGACTTTGGCCGTCTGGCAGGGTCAGGGGGTCATCGAGGCAGTGACTGAAATGGCGCACGAGGGCCCTGCGGGGCATGCTGAGTTCCTGAACCGGCGCGGCCGGACCTTCCGCTACATTTACCAGGACATGTCGTCTCATTACTGGGACGAGGAACATGAGTGGGAAGCCTGGAAGGACAGGCCAGACGCGGAGAAGCCGGAGGGTAACCGGGTCCTGCAAGACCTGGCGGAAGTGGAGGTGGGAAATGCCATCGTGGCCCGGGTGGCGCTGAAGCTGGGCGGGCTGCAGGCCGGTGTGGAGGTGGACATGACCTTTACGCCCCCGGCACCTGACAGCCGTCCGGTCACGGCCTGGCCGCTGCCGGTGCTGTCGGCCCCGCGTTATTTCTTCCGCCCCTGGCACCTGGTGACGAAGGCGGATGTGCCGGTGAATGAGATCTTTTTGTTAGGCTGCCAGATGGAGCCCCCGCAGGACGGGCAGGTGCAGACAGGGCATGTGATGCTGGCCTTTGGCCGGGTGACCGCGCCTGACGTTTCGGATGCTGCGCCCTCCCAAGTGCTGCCTGACGTGGGCCCGGTTTATCGGGCTCAAAGCTGGACGGTGGCGATGCCAGTGGGCGATTACCTGACTTGGCTGAAAACCCGCCGGGATGCTCAGGGAGATGCGCAGCAGATGACCCGGTGGCTGGATGCGGCGGGTGGCAAAACCGGCATTGAACTCCTGGCCACCTCGGCGGTGGCCTGTCGGCCGGGTGAGGAATCACGGATGGAGGCCGACCTTCTTTGGCATGATGCGACCGGGTGGGAACCCAGTGGCAATCCCCGGGTCTTTTCTCCGCTCAGTTGTGATGGTGAGAGTGATTTTAAACTGGGCCACCGCCTGGACATAAGCTTTTACCATGCGGAAAGGCCGGGCGAGGAGGCGGATCCGTTCGCGCCTGTAGCAATTACAAAAGCTGACTTCGACAGAGAGCTGGCGGTGCAGGTGGCCATCAGCCGTCCTTCCGCCCCGGCCCGCTGGCTGCGCTGCAAAACGGCGTTTGAAGGCGGTGACGCCGATGATCCCCGGGCTATCGAAACGGCGGAGGCGGACATGCAGCCGAATGAATCCACGGTGACGGAGATCCTTGCCAGGCCGGGGCAGGTCTCGCTTGTCGGGGCCTGCCTGAAGGATGGCCGGGTCCATGCCAGCTTCCTGCGGGTGGTGGAGGAAGGCGATGAACGCCGGGTCTCCGCGGCTCGTCGCCAGAAGGCCGGTTCATCTGCCCTCACCACCTGGATCATCGAGACGCCGCTGTCCTGGCGGGAGCGGCTGCTGGGCGATGCCACCCCGGATTTCCACGCCCTGGGGGATGAGCTCCTGGCCAGTCTTGGACAGGGGCAGGTGGACTGCACCGGCCTGATAACAAGGGTGAGCCAGGGTGGCCGGAGCGCAGTCCGGGGGATGCGTCCGCACCTTTACTTTGGCGGTGAGTTTCTCAACGCAGCTCCGCATGCCCAGGGCATCTACTTCAATCCGCGAAGCATCCTGATGCTGACGGCAGGGAATGAGGTGAAAACCGAGCTCCTGAGAGAGGCGGTGCTGTCCTGGCGGGCCCAGTCCGCCGGGCGGCCGCAGGTGCGCCAGTGGGGCATCTGGCAGCCGGATATCGCCACGGCCAGCGCGGCCACTTCCTACATGGTACAGCCCACCCAGCCTTTGTCAGAGGTCAGCAGCAGCCTGGAGCTCACGGCCCATCAGGCGGAGGTGGTCGCCATGGTGCAGACCTCCGCCATCGGTGCGGTGCAGCGGGAGGCCCCGCGGCTGCGCTGGCACGTCGTGCGCCTGGATGCCATGCCCGTGACCCAGGCGGCGCCGGAATCACCGGTAAAAAGCGCCCCACGTCCCGCTGCTCTTCAGACGGTGCAGGCGCTGGTGGTGAAACTGCCTGCCGGGCTGGAACTGCCCCAGGATGCCCAGGCGGCTGCGGCGCTTCTTTTGAAGGCCAGCCGGGACGGGGCGGTGGAAACGGTGGACTGTGTGAGCCTCCGCGGCCGTCACGATGGCAGCGCCCTGATCAAATCAGGCTGGGACTTTTACTTCACCCATGGCCGGGACCGGCTGCGTGGGGAGACGGAGGAAGATGTCTTCCATGCGTCGACGCCCATGCCGGCGGGGACAACGTTCAATGATCAGATTGATGTGAATCATCGCCTCGTGGGCTGCCAGTTGGAGATCCAGGGGGAACGCTGGACTCTCATCCGCGATGGCCGCCCGCCTGAGATCGTCACGGAGACCTTTGCCGGTGTGGTGCAGGAATGGCCCGGCCCCCAGCCCGATGGGCCGGAGTGGGAACAGTTACCCAAAGTGCGCGTCTGTGTGCAGCGGCCCATCTTTGATATCCAGGGGGGCGAGGGGCCGTTGCCTGCTGCCGGGCAGGCCAGCCTCACAAACCTGGCCGAGGATACGGTGCTGCTGCTGCGTGTCCTGCGGTGATGCGGTTTACGTACCGCGCGTATTGCCGAAAAGTTCGATGTGCAGGCGCGGGCTCAGGCGGTAGCCGTGGGTGAGGCAGGCATGGACGAGCAAATCGTAGCGGCTGCGCATGGCCTCCATGCTCACGCCTTCAGGCATCAGCAGCACTTTATCCGGGGGCACTGGCAGGCCGATGTTGGCTACGACTGCTTGCGCTTCGGCCAGATCGGCTTCGGTGGAGATGACAAATTTCAACTGGTAGTCCACGGCCTGCTCCAGCCATTCCCGCAGCACGGCGGGCTGCAAGCGGGTCTGTTCATGGCGGGCGGCCCACGGACCCGCCTTTTCGACCGTGGGGGTCGAATTCGCGAGTTTGGGGCTGATGGAGGCGAGGTCCACATGCAGGTCCGCAGGGGAAACGGTGCCTGCGGTTTCCACGGTGATGTGTTTCCCGGCCTGGTGCAGACGGGTCAAAAATTCGCGGATGTCCTTGGCCACCATCGGCTCTCCACCCGTCACCACCACATGGCGTGCCGGGTGCTTCATGACCTCAGCCAAGATGGCATCCAGCGTCATTTCGGGGCCCTCCGGTTGCCAGGAGGCATACGGGGTATCACACCAGGTGCAGCGCAGATTGCAGCCGGATGTGCGCACGAATACGGATGGCACACCTGTGAGCGAGCCTTCTCCCTGAACCGAATAAAAAATCTCCGAAATGCGCATCTTTCGGTCATCATAGCTCACCCGCAGGGGGGGCACAAGGGCAGGGGGTGTCCGTCCAAGTCCTTTGGGCTTTGGGGGAATTCATCCGTACCGGCACCCGATCCAGGACGGAACCCCGTTGGGGTTCGCAGGCCGGCGGGGCGCGTTGCTCCCGTGACCCAGGGTTGTGCCAACCCTGGGCTGAATTACGCAAGCCCGTTGGGCTTGGGGGGGCGGTTTCAAATTACGCAAGCCCGTTGGGCTTTGGGGGCGTGGTTTCCAATTACGCAAACCCGTTGGGCTTGGGGGGCGTGGTTTCCAATTACGCAAGCCCGTTGGGCTTGGGGGCGTGGTTTCCAATTACGCAAGCCCGTTAGGCTTTGGGGGCGTGGTTTCCAATTACGCAAACCCGTTGGGCTTGGGGGTGTGGTTTTCAATTACGCAAGCCCGCTGGGCTTTGGGGGCGTGGTTCCAATTACGCATGCCGGTTGGGCTTTCGGGCGTGGTTTCCTTCTCCATCTTCACCAGCCTTGCCTTCTTTTGGCACATCACCTATTCTCACCTGATGCCTCCCCGCTGTCTTTTTGTCATCTTTGCGCTCACCGCTGTTCTCAGCAGTTGTTCACCTAGCCCAAAGACCTGGGATTACGAGTATAGCCGGGGCAAGACGGCGGTCATTGTGGGGGGAAAGGCGGTGCCTCCGGCTGGACTCCCTCCTGCTGTTATGCGGGCCATCAGCGCGGGGAATGAGATTGCTGGGAAGCCTTATAAATACGGGGGCGGACACCGGTCCTTTGAGGACACTGGCTATGACTGCTCCGGCACCGTCTCATACGTTCTCCACGGGGCGGGTTTGCTGAAGAGCCCCGGCACATCCAGCAGCTTGCGCAGCTATGGGAAAGCGGGTGAGGGCAAACACATCACGGTCTATTCCCGTGATGGCCATACCTTCATCATTGTGGCGGGGCTGCGCCTGGATACCGGGTATAACGGTGAACGCAAAGGCCCCCGCTGGTCTGTGAAATCCCGACCTATTAAAGGTTATCTGGCACGTCATCCGCCGGGGTTGTAAACTGTCGGGTGGGGGCTTGTATCGTGATGGATGTTTAGATCCGTCCGGAGGCTTTTAAATCCAGATACTGATTGGCCAGGGCAATAGGCAGATTTTGCGCGGTTTCATCCACGGTGACGATGCGGTTGGCACGCAGGGATTGCAGCAGGTGCGCGCGTTGCTGCTCGTAGTGGCACAGGGCACCGTAGCCGAGGGCATCATCCAGGCTGGAGATGGGCCGCTGACTGCGGGCTTCCATTTCGGATTCCCGCAGGGTGGCCACGAGCACCAGGTGTCTTTTTTGCAGCAGGCCCACGGCCTTCATCAGGTGTGTGGTGTCCTCCGTGCGCAGGTTGGTCATCAGGATGATCAGGGCGCGGCGTTTTTGCAGGGCCATCACACGCTCGGCGGCTTCGATGAAATCGCTGGGCTCCGTGGTGGTTTCGTAGTCATACAAATGGTTCAGCAGGCTCGGCATCGCTGGCGGGCCTTTGACCGGTTTGAGCCATCTCTGAGCACCGCCAAAACCGGTGACGCCGACTTCATCTCCCTGCTTCAGCGCGATGTAGGCGATGAGCAGCATGGCGTTTAAACAATGGTCAAACTGGCTCAGTTCCCCGTCCATGGCGCGCATGCGGCGGCCGCAGTCAGGCACCAGGATGATGCTTTGGTTGCGCTGCTCCTCATAGTCACGGCTCACCAGGGTCTGGCGGCGGGAGGTGGCCTTCCAGTCCACACGGGACAGGATGTCGCCGTCCTGATATTCGCGAAGCTGGTGGAAATCCAGAGTGGCTCCGTTGCGCCTCCGTTTCACGATGCCCATCTGCTCCTCGCGATTGGCCGTCGCCAACAGGGCGAAGCGTACCACAGGCTCGTAATTCGGATAGCAGCGAGTCTCGCTGCTGCCGCCAGTGCGGTAAAGCCGCCGCCACAGGCCTAACTGGGAGTTCACCAAAAGATGGGCTGCGCTGAAGGTGTGCGCACCGCGGCGGGTGAAATGCGCATCGTAGGTCAGCTCCACATGCTCCAGTGGCGGCAGCGTGCCCTGCCAGGGCATGCCCTCGGCCAGGGCCTCCGGCGGCAGACCGTCATGGACGGAGACTTTCAATGGCCGCCCCATGGAATGGCGCAGGGTCAGGGTGATGGCGGATTTGACACCCAGGGCAAACCTGCCTGGAAGGACGCGTGTGGCTGACAGGCGCTGTTTGTTAGGCAGGGTGAAAAAATCCACCAGTGCTGTGATCAACAACAGCGCCCCTGCGCCGAACCAAGCCACCTGCAAGACGCCCCAGATCGACGCAGCCAGTCCCAGCAGAGCCCAGGCGGAGACGAGGCGAAGAGTGAGAGTGGAAGGACGCATGGAAGGAGTCAGTGTTCAAAAAGCACACGGAGGGCAGTGGAGGGCGGGTGCCATCCCTCAAGCCCGTGGCGCTTCCACGCTGCGGATCACACTGTCCAGCACCTGGTCCACCGTCTGGCCAGAGATGGCTACTTCCGGCGTCAATGAAATGCGATGACGGAGCACAGGCAGGGCGGCGCGTTTGACATCACCGGGGGTGATGAAACGACGGCCTTCCAGCAGGGCATAGGCCTTGGCCACACGCACGAGGCTGATGGCTCCGCGTGTGCCAGCACCGAGGGCGATGGCTCCGTGGTGACGGGTGGCGCGGGTGAGGTTCACCGCGTAGGTGACCACACTGTCCACCGCTTCCACTTCAGCGGTTTCTTTTTGCGCCTGGAGGATGTCCTCCGTGGTGCACACGGGCTGTACCAGCTCAGGTCTCAGGCCGCGCCCACCGGCGGCGGACGACACGGATTTAACAATGGCGGCCTCCTGCTGCATGCCGGGGTAATCAATGAGGATCTTCAGCAGGAAACGGTCCAGCTGGGCCTCGGGCAGAGGATAGGTGCCCTCCTGCTCGATGGGATTCTGCGTGGCGAAGGTCATGAAGGGCAGAGACAGCGAGTAAGTCTCGCCATCAATGGTTACCTGCGCTTCCTGCATGACTTCCAGCAGGGCGGACTGTGTCTTGGCAGGCGCGCGATTGATTTCATCTGCCAGGAGCAATTGAGTGAAGACCGGTCCCTGGCGCACTCGGAAGCTCTGGCTGCCGAGGTCATAAAGTGTGTGTCCTGTGACATCCGAAGGCATCAGGTCCGGGGTGAACTGGATACGGCGGAATTCCGCGCCAAAGGTGCGGGCCAGTGCCAGCACCAGATGGGTTTTGCCCAGGCCTGGTTTGCCCTCCAGCAGCACGTGACCGCCTGCGAGCAGGGCCGCCAGCACCTGCTGAATGACCTCCGTCTGGCCGATGAAGACCTGCTCCACCGCCGCGCGGATCTGCTTCAGATAATGAACCGATGTCAGGGCTGCCGCAGGTGGCGGGGCATAATGCTGCGCCTCAGGCTCTGGCTTATAAACCGGAAGCTCAGGCGGTGCCGAATAAACAGGGGACTGCGGAGGCGGTGGGGCTGTATAAGCGGGTAGCTGAGGGGGCGGAGAATATGCAGAGTCCGGGGCAATGTCATTCATGGCAAGTGAGGCGCAGGATCAGAGGGGGAGAGCAGGAAACCTAGGGGAATAGGTCAACTAGGCTCACTTCTTCTCTTTGGGAAGCACTTTCACGGCCACAGCACGATTTGCCATCAGGAACTCCTTGGCCAAGCCCTGAAGCTCTTCCTTGGTGATGCCCTGGAAATCGGTCAGCATGTTCTTTGCCCATTCGATGCGTTCTGGATGCTCCTGCGGATTGCGCACGACGTTTTGCGACCAATAACGGTTGTCCCGGCGCATCTGCTCCACCTGGGTCATCAGGGGTTTTTGCGCACGCTCGAACTCGTCATCGGTGATCGGACCCTCAGCCACTTCAGCGGCGATTTTGATAACAAGCTCCGTGATGGAAGCGGCCTGCTCTGGTTTGCACTCGATCATGGCGGTCATGTAACCGTAGCCAGTGAAGGTATCGCTGGCCACATGGTAGCAGGCGGGGCTGTAGGTTTCTCCCAGCTCCTCACGCACCTTGATGCGCAGGCGGTCATCCAGCACGGAGCCCAGCAGGCTCAGGCGGCGGGTGCGCTTGATGTCCAGCATGTCATTGGTGGGCCAGTACATCGCAGCGATGGCTTTAGGGATTTCGGTATCGAAGGGCATGTCCTTGGTCACCGGACCCTGAGGGAAGGGGACTGAGCGCTCTTTTTCAAACTTCGGTTTTTCAGCGGCACGCTTCGGCAGTGCGCCCAGTGTTTTGGCCACGGCATCCAGGACCGCCTTGGGCTCCACATCACCGACGATGGAGACTTCCAGGTATTCTTCCGTCAGCGGCTTTTGCAGCCAGGCTGCCAGCTCACCCAGATTGCGCTTTTGCATCGTGGTGATAGGCGGGAAGCCAAAGCGGGGATCATCACTGTGGATGAAGGCCACGACCTTGTCCGCCATGATGCCTTCCGCCGTGTGCTGGAGCTGCACATACATCGGCTCCAGGTTCTTTTGGAACTGGCGCTGGGCCTCCTCACGATAACCCGGGGCGGTCATGTAGGCAGTCAGGAGTTGCAACTGGGCCTCCAGGTCTGCCGGGGTGGTGCGGCCGCTCAGCATGAAGGCTTCATCACCGACGCTGAAGTCCGTGCCCACGCTTTTGCTGGCGAAGATGCGGCGGATGTCATCCACGCTGTGCTCCTTCAGACCACCCATGATGAAGGTGCTCTGGGCAAAGGGGATGATGCCCTGCTGGCCGGCTGGAGTGCTGAGCTTGCCACCGCCAAAGTTGAGCGTCACCCGCACGGTGCCTTTTTCAAAAGGCGTCGGCTTGATGTTAACGCGGACGTTGTTTTCAAAGGTGGCCATCGTCAGCTCCAGGTCGCTTTCCACGGCCTGATGGATGATCTTCCCTGGGGTGCCAAACTCGGTGTAGGCAAAGGCGGCTGTTTCTTCCTGGACAGGGGCTTCCACAGGCTTGGCTTTGCTGTCGTTGTAAACGGTTTTGATCTGCTCGGCGGCATCGCCTTCCAGCTTCAGATTTCCGCCCACAAAGATCTGCACATCGTCACCTTTCCAGGTTTCTGCCAGGGCTGCGTGGCACTCGTCCTTCTTCAGGCTGGCCAGGGCTTCCTTCACCCGTGCGAGGTCATCGGCCGGGTGGGTGATCACCTTTTTGGCGGCCAGGATGCTGACCAGTCCGCTGGCCAGGTCACGGGATTTGCGGGAGTCGGCCTGGGCGGCACGCAGTTCCACAGTCTTCAGAAGGGAGGCCTTGGCCTCTTCAAACTCGGCATCGGTGAAACCGTGCTGCACGGCCCGGCGGATTTCGCTTTCCAGCAGTGTCAGGGTGGCCTTCCACTGGTCCGGGGCGCACTGGCCCATGATGCCGATGACCTCGACAAACTCCAGGTATTCATAGCTGTAAGATTCGCCGCTGATGAAGGGGGCGTTCTCCGCCTTGGCCAGCTTTGACAGGCGCTGGTTGATCATTTCATCCGCCAGGTCACGGACCATTTTTTCACGGCGGGTGGCCACGCTGTCCGGCTTGTTTTTGGCCGGGCGAAGCATCTCCACGGAGATGTCCACGGCTTTGGCTTCCATCTCCGTATGGAGCTTGGCGATGAGGCCACGGCCCGCGCTGATTTTGCCCAAGTTTGGATCTTCAGCATCCGTGCCGACGGGCTTGGCATCTTTGAAGTTTTTCTCGATCTCGGCCTTCACCGCCTCGACATCCTTGAAGTCACCCACAGCGACGATGACGGTGCGCTTCGGTGTGTACCATTTGTTATAGAACTCCACAAAACGGGAGCGCTGCATCGTCTTGATAGTCTCCTCCGTGCCGATGGGCAGGCGGTTGGGCAGCAGGGAGTCTGGCAGGGCAAACTTGTAGCCTTCCAGCATCGTGCGGTAGTCAATGGAGTCCCGGCTGAGCTTCTCGCTCAAAATGATGCCGCGCTCCTTGTCGATGTCCTTTTCACCCAGGGCCATGCCATCCAGGTAATCACGGAAAAGCTGCATGCCCTCGCCCAGCATGGAGGCTTCCACTTTCGGCAGCTCCAGCATGTAAACGGTTTCCTTGAAAGAGGTGTGGGCATTGGTATCCGCACCGAAGCCCATGCCCAGGCGCTGGAAGTATTCCACCATCTCACCGCCGGGGAAATGACGGCTGCCATTGAAGGCCATGTGCTCCAGGTAATGGGCCATGCCCTGCTGGTCGTCCTCTTCCATCAGAGAGCCCACATCCATGTAGATGCGGATGCTGGCGCGTCCGGGGGGTTCTGCATTCGGCAGGATGACGTAACGCAGCCCGTTTTCCAGACTGCCAAACGTCGCCTTGGGATCAGGTTTCAGGTCGCTTTTTTCATGAGGCCATTCGGCAGCCGCAGAAAGACAGATCAGGAGCAGGGCACAGGTAAGTCGGATCATGGTGGGTCTATACAAAGAACGCCGCTACAGGGAGACCTGTCGAGAAAAAGTCACATTTACTGCCGGGACCGCGAGAAAAGTTCTCGAAGCACGCCCCTCAAGCCCGAGGCCCCACTTGTTCGCGGGGGCGGATCATGAGGACCAGCACTACCGACAGGATGCAGATGCAGGAAAAGACGCCGAAGATCATGTTCAACGGCACGCCTTTATCCGACATGAAGCCGAAACCCCAGTCCGCCGCGCCGCCGCACATCATGCTGACAAAGTTCATGATGCCATAACCCGTGGCCCGCAGCTCCGGCCGGGTGATCTGGGAAAGGATGGGCATGTTGTTGCAATCGAAGAACCCCCAGCCGATGCCGAAGAGGATCAGCGCGGCGATGGCCAGACCGAACGAGCCCAGCGATGGCGCATTGCCCACACCGAAAAGCGCCGGGATGATGCAGAGCATGCCGATAGCACTCACATAGATGCGGCCGCGCGGTGTCTTCCGCATCCAACGGTCCGCCAGCCAGCCGCCAAAAATAGCGGACACCAGGGCGGCACCCTGCCAGTAAAGCGCGGCTGAGACGCCCGCCTTTCCCTGGCTGATGTTGAATTCCTTCTGCAAGATGGCTGGCATCCAGTCACGCACCACCCAGGCCGCCAGGGCAGGGAGGGTGAAGTATAGGACCAGGAGGATGAAGGAAGGATTCGTAAACAGCTCCGTGATGGCGGTGCCGACCGATGGTTTGGCCACAGGGCTGGCGATCTCCGCTGCGGTGCGTGGGGCATCCTTCAGCAGGAACAGCAAAGGCACCGCATATAAAATGCCGATGAGGCCGGTGATATCAAAGGCACCGCGCCAGCCAAAGTCCGGCCAGTCCGCCGCATAGCCTGCAAAGCCGCCCACCATGACACCGCAGTAAATGCCCATCTGATGTACACCCACGGCCCGTGAACGTGTGGGTCCGGTATGGAAATCGGCGATCAGCGCCAGCGCTGCCGGAATGTAAAATGCCTCGCTGACGCCCATGGCGGTGCGGGCCCAGTACAGCTCCTGAAAGCTGGTCACATGACCGGTCAGATAAGTGATGAGGGACCAGATGAAGAGGCTGCCGCAGATGGTATATTTGCGGCTGAAGCGGTCGGCGATGTATCCGCCAATGGGACTGAAGATGGCATACACCCATTTGAAGGAGGCCAGCATGTGGCCCCAGTTTTCCTCACTGCCGATGTCCGTGATCTCTCCCATCACCGAAGACTTCATCGAGGCGATCATCTGCCGGTCCAGGTAGTTCAGCAGCGCCACGGGGAAGAGCAGGCCGACGATCAGCCAGGCGGTGCGTGAGACGGAACTGGGTCGGGGATCCATCGGTTGGGACAGGTTCATAAGAGGTTGGGAAGGTTGCCATTAATCACATTCAGCCTGCACGGCAAAGCTCAAAGCGATGCCAATGCTTGACCTCAGGGTGCAGCTTCTTGCCCAGTCCCTACCGTCCTGACCAGCATAAAGTGCCTGTCTTTTCTTGTAACCAGTGATGGAAAAAGATTCCAGCGGACGCTTACAGCAGAGTATCACAGCAGCCTCCCATGAATCCAGCCACGACCAGCCTCGAAGAAGCCGCCGTTTACCGCAAGGTCACCTGGAGGCTGATTCCGCTGCTCTTCACCTGCTACATCCTGGCCTACATTGACCGGGTGAATGTGGGCTTTGCCAAGCTGTCCCTGAAGGCGGAGCCGTGGTTCAGTGATGCGGTCTTTGCCACCGGGGCGGGCATTTTTTTCCTGGGGTATTTTTTCTTTGAGGTGCCGGGGAACATCATTCTGCACCGGGTGGGAGCGCGGCTGTGGATCGCCCGCATCATGATCGGCTGGGGGCTGATGTCAGGTCTGATGGCGCTGAGTGACAGCGCGGCCTCGTTTTATACACTGCGCTTTTTGTTAGGCGTGGCGGAGGCGGGTTTCTTTCCCGGCATCATTCTTTACCTCACCTACTGGTATCCGCGCCGGTTGCGGGCGCGCATGGTGGCGCTGTTCATGACTGCCATCGCCATGTCCGGCGTCATCGGCGGTCCGCTTTCGGGATGGCTGCTGAAGATTTCGGATGGCTGGCACGGGCTCGCCGCCTGGCAGTGGCTGTTTATTCTGGAGGCGATTCCCACTGTTTTGTTAGGCGTGGCCGTGCCGTTTCTGCTGGCCGACCGCCCGGCCAAGGCCAGGTGGCTGACCGAGGCTGAAAAGGCTCTGCTGGAAGGAAATCTGGAGGCCGATGAAAAGACGAAGGCCTCCGAAGGACATCAGGCCCATCGTGCGCTGGACGCCTTCAAGTCGGGCAAGGTGTGGCTTTGCTGCGCCATCTATTTCGGGGCCATCGTCGGGCTTTATGGCACCTCCTTCTGGCTGCCCCAGATCATCAAGGACAAGCTGACGCAGGATGACTGGCAGGTGGGCCTTTATTCCGCCTTTCCCTGGGGATGTGCGGCCATTGGCATGGTGCTGGTGGGGCGGCACAGTGACCGCACCGGCGAGCGCCGCTGGCACATCGGCATCTCCGCTCTGGTCGCTGCGGTGGCCTTTGTCATCAGTGGTCTGCCGGGTCTGCCACCTTTGGCAGTGCTGGGCGTCCTGGCCATCGCCATCACGGGGGTGATGAGCACGATCTCCTGCTTCTGGGCTCTGCCCACGGCCATCCTTTCCGGCACGGCGGCAGCGGCGGGCATCGCCTGGATCAATTCAGTGGGCAACCTTGCCGGTTACCTCAGCCCGGAAATGATCGCCTGGTTAAAGGAGCGTTATGATTTGCAGGCCGCCCTCAATGGGGTGGGCATCGCGCTGGCCATCGCCGGACTGCTGGTGATCTTTGGCACCCGGGATCCGGTCACGGTTCAGGCACCCAAGGTCTGATAATACGGGGCCAGCCGCCGCGCGTGCTCATCATAGGCGGCTTCAAAAAGAGCGGTGGCCTTTTCCGGTCCCACCAATACGCCTGCGGTCAGCACTTTCGGGGGCTGGCCTGCCTGAGTCAGACGCTGGGCGACTTCCGCTTTCACCGCATTCACCAGAAGGCAGCCGCCGACGGTGCTGCCAGGTGCCACGGGAGTTTCCAGACCTTCGATCTTCACCATCGCATCTCCAATCGGCGCACCGGTATCCAGGACGATGTCGGCAAAGTCCTGGAGCTTCTTGCCGCCCGGATGCCGTGTGGTGCTGGCCTCCGCATGGTCTTTGGAAATCAGCGCCACTACTTTCACCCCGCGCCGCTGAAACTCCTCCGCCATCTCCACGGGCACGACGTTGCAGCCGCTGGATGAAACCACCAGCGCGCTGTCTCCGGCTTTCAGGTCGAAGTTTCGCAGGATGCGGGCGGCCAGTCCGCTGACGTTTTCCAGGAACATGGCCTGCCGCTGACCGTTGGCACCGACGACGAGGTTATGAAATGTCAGGCTCAGCTCCACAATCGGATTGAACCCTGGAAACGAGCCATACCGTGGCCACATCTCCTCCACCAGGATGCGGCTGTGCCCGGAGCCAAACACATGCACCATCTGCCCGGCCAGGATGGTTTTGGCAAACAGGTCCGCCGTCTCCCGGATGGCCGGGAGCTGGGCGCGGACGCGGTCAAGAAGGGCCGCAGAGCAATCAAGATAAAGTTCAGCAGGTGTCATTGCACCCACCCTGAATCAGAAGCGCCTCATCCGCCTCCAAAAAGTCGTTTTGTCATCGCTGAAGAGCGGTACTTCAGGAGCTCATGCTTACCGGGCAAGAAAAAACCCGCGCAGTGGCCTGCGCGGGTTTTGGACTAACATGAAGTGTGGATGAAGATTAATCTTCTCCGCTGGCGGCAAGCTGGGCGATGACGCTGAGGTCTTCCAGGGTGGTGGTGTCCCCCTTGATGACTTCGCCTGCGGCGATCTGCTTGAGCAGGCGGCGCATGATCTTGCCGGAGCGGGTCTTCGGCAGGGCGGCGGCGAAACGAACTTCATCCGGTGTGGCCACGGGGCCGATGACTTTGCGGACGTGCTTCTTGAGCTCGTCGGCGAGGTCGCGACCGGTGGCGATGCCTTCTTTGACGGTGACGAAGCAGACGACGCCCTGGCCCTTCATTTCATCCGGACGGCCGACAACGGCAGCCTCAGCGACGGAAGGGTGAGAGACGAGGGCGCTTTCCACTTCGGCAGTGCCGAGGCGGTGACCGGCGACGTTGAGGACGTCATCAATGCGGCCAATGATCCAGATGTAACCGTCCTTGTCACGGCGGGCTCCGTCACCGGCGAAATACCAGCCGTCAAAGTCGTTCCAGTAAGTTTCCTGATAGCGTTTTTTATCGCCCCAGATGCCTCGCAGCATGGAGGGCCACGGTTTGCGGATGACGAGCTTGCCCTGTTCATCCTTGCCGACTTCCTGGCCGAGATCGTCCACGATGCCGACATCCACGCCGAAGAAGGGCAGGGTGGCGGTGCCGGGTTTGGTCGGCGTAGCTCCCGGGATGGGGGTGATCATGTGGCCGCCGGTTTCGGTCTGCCACCAGGTGTCCACGATGGGGCACTTGCTGCTACCCACCTGGGTGTGGTACCACATCCAGGCTTCAGGGTTGATCGGCTCACCCACGGTGCCAAGCAGGCGCAGGCTGGAAAGATCGTGCTTTTTCAGCCACTCATCACCCCACTTCATAAAGGCGCGGATGGCGGTAGGGGCGGTGTAGAACACGGTGACGGCGTATTCTTCGATGATCCTCCAGAAACGGTCGTTTTCCGGCCAGTTCGGTGCGCCTTCATACATGAGGGAGGTGGCACCGAGGGAGAGGGGACCATAGACCATGTAGCTGTGACCGGTGACCCAGCCGACATCGGCGGTGCACCAGTAAACATCGTCATCGCGCAGGTCGAAGACGTATTTGCAGGTCATTTGGGCGTGCAGCAGGTAGCCGGCGGTGCTGTGCAGGATGCCTTTGGGCTTGCCGGTGCTGCCGCTGGTATAAAGGATGAAGAGAGGGGACTCGGAGTCCATCACGGCGGCGGCGCAATGCGCGTCCACGTATTCCAGCTCGCGGTGCCACCAGACGTCGCGGCCCTGCTCGATGTGCACATCCTGGCCGGTGCGGCGGAAGACGATGACGGTCTCTACCGGGGTGTCGTTGCCCTTGAGGGCATCGTCCACATTCTTCTTGAGGGGGACGACTGCACCGCGGCGGTAGCCGCCATCGGAGGTGATGACAATTTTGGCCCCGCAGTCAATGACGCGGTCCTTGATGCTTTCCGCGCTGAATCCGCCGAAGACCACACTGTGAATGGCACCGATGCGGGTACAGGCCAGCATGGCGATGGCGGCCTCCGGGATCATCGGCAGGTAGATCATCACGCGGTCTCCCTTTTTGACCTTGTTGCGCTTCAGCACATTGGCGAAGCGGCAGACCTCACGATGGAGCTGCTGATAAGTGAGCACGCGTTTTTCCCCGGGCTCGCCTTCCCAGATGAGGGCGGCCTTGGTCTTGTTAGGCCCCACGAGGTGGCGGTCCAGGCAGTTTTCGCTGACGTTGAGTTTGCCGCCGAGGAACCATTTCGCGTTCGGGCACTTCCACTCCATGACCTTGGTGTAAGGCTTCTGCCAGGTGAGCTCCTTGGCTTCGCGGCCGAAGAACTTGTCCGGGTGCTTGATGGATTCCTCATACATCCGGCGGTATTCCGCCATGCTGCCAACGCGGGCCTTTTTGGAAAATTCTGCGCTGGGTTTGAACACGCGGTTTTCCGTCATGATCGTCTGGGATTTGCCGGCAGGCTTCTTGGCAGCGGCTTTCTTCGGGGCGGGCTTGGCAGCTTTCTTTTTGCTCATGGTGGGTTTAAACGGACGGAATTAACGCAGGAAACTCCAGGCTACATGCAGCAATCGTGCACTGGCAATAGCAGAGTGTTGCAATCCACAGCCAAAGGTCTAACCTGCGAGCCCTCTTTCCCCCAACCAAGTACCTAACAACCATGAGCAACCTCAAGCACGTCGCAGTCGTCGGCGCCACCGGAGCGGTGGGTGCGGAAATGTTGCGCTGTCTCGAACAGCGTCACTTCCCAGTCGGCCAACTTACCCTTCTCGCCAGCGCACGCAGTGCAGGCAAGACGTTGAAATTCAAGGGTGAAGACGTGGTCATTAAAGAACTGACACCGGACAGCTTTGCTGGGGTGGACATCGCACTGTTCAGCGCCGGTGGCGGCATCTCGCGTGATTTTGCCCCGCATGCCGTGAAGGCCGGTGCGGTGGTGGTGGACAATTCTTCCTATTTCCGCATGGACCCGACGGTGCCCCTCGTGGTGCCTGAAATCAATGCGGAGGACGTGAAGGGCCACCAGGGCATCATCGCGAATCCCAACTGCACCACCGCTATCTCCCTGATGGCGCTGCATCCGCTGCACCAGGCCTTCGGTGTGAAGCGCATCTTTGCCTCCAGCTATCAGGCCGTGTCCGGCACGGGAGCGCAGGCCATCGAAGAACTGGCCAACCAGAGCCGCGAATGGGCTGCAGAAAACCGCGCCTGGGATGCTGCCAAGCTGGACTCCAAGCCGCATGTGTATCCGCACCAGATCGCCTTCAATGCGATCCCGCATGTGGATTCCTTCCTGGAAAACGGCTACACGAAAGAGGAGATGAAGATGGAAAACGAGGGGCGCAAGATCATGCACCACCCGGATTTCCGTGCCTCCGTCACCTGCGTGCGCATCCCCGTCTTCCGCAGCCACAGCATCTCCATCAGCGCCGAGTTTGAGAAGCCGGTGGACCTCGCTGTCGCTCGCGAAGTGCTGTCCAAAGCCCCTGGCCTGGACGTGCTGGATGATCCTGCCAACAAAGTGTATCCGCTGGCCCTCGACATCGCCGGACGCGACAACTGCGCCGTAGGCCGTCTGCGTCTGGACTGCGCTCTGGGCAATGGCCTGAGCTTCTGGGTGGTGGGTGACCAGCTCCTGAAAGGCGCAGCGCTGAATGCGGTGCAGATCGCCGAGTGTCTGTAAGCTGAGCGACTGGACTCGAATTAAAAAAGCGCCCAAGGCTGAAAACCTTGGGCGCTTTTTTGTGAGATGGAAATGGCCAGTTGCGACGGCGCAACCGGCCCGGCGACTTACTTCATCAGCTCAGTCAGCTTGGGTGTGATGGCATCGGCCCAGATCTGGTAACCGGCTGCGGACAGGTGGAGGAAATCAGGCATGATTTCTTTGGTGAGGGTGCCATCGGCCTGGAGGAATTTATCACCGATGTCCAGGTAGTGGACGTTCTTGCCGTCATCCAGTTTGGCGATGATGGCATTGACTTCCTTCAGCTTCACTCGGCGATCATTGGCCTCCGCTTTTTCACCCCGTGGGAAAACGGCGAGCAGCAAGATCTTGGCCTGCGGCTGCTTAGCACGGATGGTTTCGACGATGAGGGTGACGCCTTTGGCGATGCCTTCTGCGCTATCAGTCGCGGAGTTGTTGGTGCCGATCATGAGGACCACACCTTTAGGCTTGATGGCACCATCAAGTTCACCATTGAGGATGCGCCAGAGGACATGCTGGGTACGGTCTCCACCGATGCCAAAGTTTGCCGGTTTGTAAGGGCCGAAGGATTTTTCCCAGATGGCTCTTTGCCTGCCCCAGCCAGCGGTGATGGAGTCTCCCAGGAAAAGCAGATCCACATCGCCTGCCTGGGCAATTTTGACAAAGCGGTCATGGGCGGCCATGAAACTGGCATTCGGCTTGCCATCAGGCCCTACCTTGATGGCAGGCACATCAGGTGGCTGAACAGGCAGCGCTGCAGCCGGGGCCGTTGTTGGAGCCTTGGCCGCGGGAGCAGATGTCTGCGCATGAGCGGCAAGGGAGAGTGCAAAAAGCGTGGCGGTAGCGAAGGCGGTTAATTTCATGGACGAGCAGTTTGAGATGCGGCAGTGAAAGCGGCAATCTTAAAATGGAGATTCAGATGCATGGAGGGATCTGGCCAAATGCGGCAGGGGGGAATATCAGCGGCCGTCAGTGGTCAGAATCACATCAGTTGGAGCTTTTGTTGCGGGCGGCTTCATGAACAATGTGGCTGGTGAAGTTGCCTAGCGGATTGCCATCCGCGTCGGGGCAAATCCAATCGGATACCTCGGCCACCGGGACTTCCACTTGGGAACCGGATTTCAGTTTTTTATGATGGAATGGATCATTGAGCAAATGCCCGTGCACATATTCCGGTTCCACGCCGAAGACTTCGACCCACATGTGCTCCGTGTCCCCTTCATCGCTAGTAAAGGGAGCTTTGATGATAAAGCGGGTGTCACCAGGCTCACGGACATTGAATGCGCTGACGAACTCGTGCCAGCGTTGCCGGGCTTTCTGAATGGCTTCCTCCATGGAGCCGCTGCCTTGCACACGAATGACGGCTGCCTTGACTTCTTCTCTAAAGACTCCCAGAGGATTGTCCCCCGTTAGAGTTTTTTCCAATTCGGAAGACCACAGGTTAAAGTGGTTATGCTGTGGACAGAAGACAGCTTGCGTCTGATCATCGGCCAGGGCTGCGATGGCTTTGCCAATCATTTGATAGGCCTTGTCAGCAGCAAATGTGGAATTGCTGGACTGGATGAAATCCAGAGAGAGCCAAGCCGAGTGAGAGCGGATGATCTCGGAGAAGCGTAGGTTACTAACCTTTTCTGCCAGTTCCTCTGGATCGTCAAAATAGGGACTGTCGTGGTTGTGAAGTGTAAAGAAAATGAAGACAGGTTTTGTCACCATGATCATGTAAACAGGACCTGCATGGCTGATGAACCCATCTGCATTTTCGGACTCCTCCTTGTCGCTGGTTATTTTGAGTTCCCAGGCTTCTGAAAGTGCGTGGGCTAGGACTTCGGGCTCGAGATAGCGGGGGCTGGAGCGCAACTGGACCAGAGAGATCAGCGGTTTCTCGTCGTGGTCCTGAGCCGGCATATCCTCGGGAGCCGCAGGTGGCGGTTCATCATTTTCATCGTCAGTGAAGATATTCGCATCCGGGTTTTTCCAAAGCCCTCGGGCCGCGAAGAGGAGCCCGATGGCTGCAATGAGGGTACGCCAAGTGAAACTGCCGTCAAAGACGAGCTGAATTTTGGCTAGGGCGAAAACACTGAGGGCAATGACTCCCGGGAGGATGGCCCAGCGTGCACGGCCGATGAGCGCGATACTCAGAACTACGGCGATACCAGCGAAGATGTAACGCCAAGGCTGGTGCAATAATGTGCCTGTTTTTATATAGATCCCTGCATGAATAAGCAGAAAAAAACATGCAAAGTTGCGGTGCGAGAACAACCATGAACACAGGGTTTTAACCATTCCTCTTTTCTGCACTCCTACCTACCTCTTGCCAAGTAATTATTTAAGATTAGCTGAGGTGCTGAAGTGGTATTACTCCTCTTTTTCAAGTTTGTGTATGAACTCAAAAAGCACCGGCGTGGCGGTGTCATTGGGCAGACCGAGGTTGCGGTTGATCAGGGAGTGATCGGTGTCTTCTACGGCCAATGTTTGGGCGGAAATGCCGGAGGCGGTGAGGGTGCTGGCCAGGCGGCCTGCTTGGGTGGTGGTGTCTGCATGCGTGGCCACATGCAGGATCAGGAAAGGCGGGATGTGTTTGCCCTTGGCGACGTGGTTGACCGCGGAGAAGCGTTGCTGAAGCTCGGGCGAGCCGAACTTTTCTGGATGGCCAAACTTGGCGTTAGGTTGGCCCAGGCTTTTTCGCCGCGCCTGGGCGGTGGCGATCTGCAGGGGGATGTCATAGGTATCCCCATCCACAGGCACACAGCCTTTTATAACAGGGAAGGGGACGCCTTCCGCCTTCAGGTATCCGTCATCGGTGCAGATCAGGGCGGCTAACTGGGCACCTGAGGAATGGCCCATGATGAAGAGCCGGTCTGGATCGCCACGATGCTCATGAATATGAGCGCGGACCCAGGCGACCGATTTGGCCACGTCGCGAACAATGTTTTCCATAGGCACCTGGGGCACAAAACGATGGCTGATGGAGACAAACACGAAACCTTGTTCGACAAAGGCCGCAGGCTTGTTCTGAATGTTAATCTTGTCCCCGGTCTGCCAGCCACCCCCGTGAATCCAGATGACGACGGGCCGCTTTTCCCCTTCCAGAGGGGAGTAAACATCCAGCATCTGACGTGGATTCGCGGGCTCTGCGTAGGGGATGTCACGGGTGAGACGGAAGATGGGTGCTGCCGGGTCCTGCGCGCCTGCGGAGCTGAGGCTGGCTGCGAGAAGGAGACTGGTCAGGATCTTCATGGCTGATGTTTTTTGTTATTCCGTGGCTAAATCAAAAGCTGGAGGCAGGTTCTATCTGCAATTTTTGATTGCCATGAATCACGGTAAACGCGGTGGCAGACGAAATGGCATTGAAAATGGCATAAAAAACGGTAAAGTCCCTGCCATGACTGCTGTGCTCACGCTCGATTCCTCCGGTCGCCTGGTATTGCCCAAACCTTTTCGGGACAAAATGCACCTCCAAGCGGGTGCCAAACTGCGCCTGGACATGGTGGGCGACAAACTGGAGCTGAGCCAGGAAGAGGAAGATGTGAAAGTGGTGCGCCGTGGAAAGCGACGCGTCATTGTAGGCTGGGAAGGTTTCGATGCGGCAAAGGCAGTACGCGAAATGAGAAAAGATCAGGTGGAACGCCTGGAAGCACCCTTCCGTAAATAATGTCTGCCTTCATTGATACATCTGTTCTTGTGGCTGCCATTGTGTCTGGGGAAGCGTATCACAAGGAGTGTGATGCACTGATGGACCGGGAATCACTGGGCATGTATTCACATGGCCTGGCGGAGGCCTTCAGTACACTCACGGGCGGGCGAAAGGGGTTTCGGATGTCTCCATTGTTTGCCGCCGAACTCATCGAAACGGATTACATGCCTTTTTTGAGCATCACCACCCTCACTCCCTCGGAACTCCTGCGACTGATGCGGGAGGCTGAATCACGCGGGGTGCGGGGTGGTGGGATCTTCGATTACATGCATCTCGTGGCAGCCCGCAAAGCGAAGGCGACCCGGTTTTACACGCTGAACGAATCCCACTTTCGGGCTTTTTATCGTGCGGGTGATCCGCAGATCCTGCATCCTTGATGGGCACCTTTACTGTGAGGCGATCTCTTCACTGTACTCCAGGCGGTAAAGATTGCCTTCTTGGGAAAGCAGGACCGGCTCACCCTGAGCATCGGAGGTCAGGAGGGTGGGATTAAACTTCATGGCATCCGGCTTGCGGTGCACCACCAGTCGGCGCGTGGCGCGTTCATTGAGGTCATCCATTTCCAGCGCCCAGACAGTGCCAAAACCCCAGTCGGCAAACAGAAAAGTGCCTTGCAAGGCGGGCATGTTTTCACCGCGATAGAGCAAGCCACCGACGATGCAGATGCCCTCCCCTCTCAGGCGGGTATAGGCATGCACGGGATCTGTCGTAGCGGTGTTGGCGAGGAGTGGACCGGGATGAAATGCCGTTTCCGCAGGACCATCGCGGTCGCTCCAACCATAATTGGCACCCTTTTTAATGAGGTTGATCTCCTCCCATAAATCCTGACCCACATCTGCACACCAAAGGTGCCCGGTTTGCGAATCAAAGGACAGTCCCCAGGGATTGCGCAAGCCGAGCGCGTAGATCTCAGGCCGGGAGAGCTGGTCATTGGCAAAAGGATTGTCTGCCGGGATGCCATACGGGAGCTTGCCTGTGCGGGCGTTGATGTCCAGGCGCAGGATCTTGCCGTGCAGTACCCATGGATTTTGAGCCAGACGATACGGGTCATTGCGCAGTCCCCCATCGCCCAGGGCGATGTAAAGAAGCCCATCCGGACCAAAATGAATGTGGCCACCCCAGTGGTCCGCCAGGGGCTGCTGGATCTCCAGGAGGACGCGCTCGCTCTCCGGCAGCGCGGTGGGCATGTCTCCAGGTGTGGCCCGCATCTCACTGATGACGGTGCGGCGTGGCTCATTCTGCGTGTAGCTCAGGTAAAAAAGACGGTTGGTTTCGAACTGTGGGTGAAAAGCGATGCCGTGCACCCCTTCCTCAAACATTGTAATTCCAGCCATGCGCTGGCGGAAGTCCAGGAATGGTCGCCACTGGCCACTGCCATCCAGTCGCACCGCGCAAAATTCCCCCCGTTGCAGAGCAATCACTTGCTCCCCCTGGCCCTCTGGAAGGGTGGCGAGCGTGACTGGCGAGTCGAATTCCCGGTCAAACTTAAGATGGTGCAGCCCAATGCCGCCGAGCACTTCTTCAGGAATCTCCAAAGGTGGAACTGCCGGAGGCTGGGTGATCTCCACCGGCTGATCATCCGGCACAGCCAGGATAAGGCCGCTGAAACTGAGGAGAAAAGGAGTCAGGGCCAGGGAGGATAAGCGGGACATGGCAGCGGGGAGTTAAATCCGACATTGCATAGATCGTGCCATTGAGCCTCTCCGGCGACTGGGAAGTTAAAATTTATTGAAAGGAAGTGGAGGTGGTGGCGGGGCGTTCATTGAGTTGTTACGTAATATATGCGTGGCTGCCTTTGGTCATCCGGGGGGCAATTCCGATAGAAGACTCGCAGCAAATAAAAAAAGAACTCATCGCTTTTCTTGCCAAGATGGTCGGACTGTTTCACATCCTTTCCCGAAACCATGCCACCCCCACCCGGCATTGAGCCGCCAGCTTCGGATATCGTTACGCTCAGCCTCATCTCGCACACCAATGCGGGAAAGACGACGCTGGCACGCACTCTATTGCGCAGAGATGTGGGGGAGGTGCGAGATGCGGCGCACGTGACGCTCTTCAATGAATCGTACGCATTGTTGGAGGAGGAGGCTCGCCTGCTGCGGTTGTGGGATACGCCCGGTTTCGGAGACAGTGCCCGGCTTTTAAAAAGGCTGAAGCGCGAGCGCAATCCGGTCCTCTGGTTCCTCTCCCAAAGCTGGGACAGGCTGACTGATAAGCCGCTCTGGTGCAGCCAGCAGGCGCTGAAAAATGTGCGCGATGAGGCCGATGTGGTGCTCTATCTGGTGAATGCCACAGAGCCGCCGGAAGTGGCCGCTTACATTGCGCCGGAGATGGAGGTGCTGGGTTGGGTAGGAAAGCCCGTGCTGGTTTTGCTCAACCAAACAGGCCCCCTGCAAGATCCTGCCACGGAGGCTGCAGAGATGAATGCCTGGCGTGAGCATCTCAAAAGTTATCCCTTTGTGAGGTCGGTGCTGCGCATGGATGCCTTCGCCCGTTGCTGGGTGCAGGAAGATCGCTTGATGGAATCACTGGCACCGTTGATGCCGGAGAATAAAAAGGAACCCTTTAAGCACCTGAAGAGGGCGTGGCATCAGCGCAATGTGGATATCTTTCGCCAGTCCTGCCGGGTCCTTTCTGAACTGCTGACGGCTGCGGTGGTGGATGGTGTATCCGTCCGCAATGAGACCCTGCTGGAGCGGGTGGGCATTGGTCGTACGGATCTGAACAAGGAGTATCAAGAGGCCCGTGAAAGGCTGGCCGTGCAATTGGCCGACCGCATCACTGCTGCCACGAATGCGCTCATCCGTCTGCATGGTCTGGAGGGTGAGGCTGCGCGTGCTATGGGAGCGCTGGCCAAGGATAACTTTCATGCTCCCCAGCAAGTGCCGGAGGCCATCTGGAGCGTCGTCGGCAGTGTCGCAGGCGGGGCTATGGGCGGGCTCATTGCGGACTTAAAAATGGGCGGTATGACCTTTGGTGGTGGAGCTTTGTTTGGTGGACTGGCTGCCGGACTGGGTGCTTACGCTTTGATCAAAAGTTACAACCTCGTGCGCGGGGGCGACCAGCGCTTGCACTGGTCGCGGGAACATTTCCGTGAACAAGTACGCCTAGCTATGCTGACGTATCTCGCCGTCTCCCACTTTGGCCGTGGCCGCGGTGAATGGCAGGAAAGTGCAGAGCCTTCGCATTGGAACAAACTGGTGGACCAAGTGCTGGATGAACACAGCGATGGAGTGGACCGACTATGGAAGGAAGGTGTGGAGAAAGAGATCCTGCCGGATGCCTTGTCGAAGGCTGCGCTGCCTTTGGTCAAAGATTTCCTCTCATGCACTCTGGCACGTCTGTATCCGGATGTGACCATCGTGGCATAACTCAAGGTATGGGGTTACTCCCATTCTTGGAGCGATGAAGATATGCACATGCGCAAAGCATGAACCGCGGACAGGACAAGATAGGCAGTGATTAAATGATGCATAAAGCATCACGATGCCCTATCCAAAAAAGAGACCCTCCGGCATGCGGAGCCGGAGGGTCTGTTTTGGCGATCCAGCAACCAACAACAGTGAGGATCGTGGCACGAAAGTCTTAGCTTGGGTAAAGCTGCAACATCGCGGTCTGTCAGGTCAAGCCTCGGCAGACGCTTGGAGGTTAAAAAGTTTTCCCCTCCGCGTCAACCCACGGGGTTGTTTTTTGCAAAAACGGGATGAATTATCATATTTGAGATGGCCGTTTTGCCGTAAAACTGTGATAATTTTAGAAGAAAGTAACTTGACAGGGCTGTGGGTAAGTGACTGTTCATGTGAATAACTGCAATAACTTAAGCGCACTGAACGTCTGCCTAAGCTTCACGGTATGAGGAAAGATGGTCTTGGCAATACACGTTCACTCCTTCTGCCCCATTTCCGTGAAGACAGGCCCAGAACCAGTCAGCAAATCTGATTGAAGATGTGCCGGACGCGCTGACGTTGGGCACCCACACCCCCAGCCAGGATTTTTCACATGGTCACCCATCGCTTCTCTCGTACAGCTTCGTGGTCCGCGCTCGCGGCATCACTTTTGACATTGTCCCTCCAGGCCAATGACTGGCCCACCTGGCGCGGCCCGTTGCAGAACGGTGTCAGCCTTGAGCATTACACCGATGCTGGCAAACTGCCCGAAACGCCCGCCTGGACATACGATGCTCGCGGCCGTGGCACGCCCGTCGTTTTTGAGGACAAAGTCATCCTCTGGGGCTATCGCGGTGAAACCACCGATCTGGTGGAACTGCTGACTGTCCTCGATGCCAAGACCGGCAAAAAGATCTGGGAAGTGGAGATCCCCGATTACCTGAGTGATTCCATCTACAACCGTTACTCCATTGGCGCACCGACGGTGGACCCTGAGACAAAGCGCATCTACCTCGTGAGCAATGCTGGCGTTTTTGTCTGCTATGAAATGGATGGCAAGAAGGTCTTCGAAATTCCGCTGATGGAAGATTATGGCCGCCTGACATTCCCGAACGCCCGAGTGGGCAGCCCGGTCATTGAAGGCGATGTGGTGATGACCCACTTCATCTTTTCCAACTGGGGCGCTGACGGTCCTGCCGCTGACCGCATGTATGGTTTCGACAAAAAAACCGGCGAGCTCGTCTGGTGGTCCCGCCCCGGCATCGTGCCTCCGGTGGACAGTGCCTTCTCCACACCGGTCATCGAGACTCGCGATGGCAAACGCGTCATGTATTACACCACTGGCTGCGGCCACATTGTGTGTGTGAACACACGCAATGGCCAGGCCTACTGGAAGATGCCCATCAGCAAAAACGGCGTGAATGCTTCCACCGTTCTTCATAAGGGCAACCTCATCGCCATCCATGCGGATGAAAACATCGACAGTTCTGACAAAGGCCGCATGGTGGCCATCAAGCTGCCAGAGACCCTGACCGCCGCCGCCGGACCTGAGAGCACTGTCCTGGAAGGTGCCGAAGTCTGGCGCCTGCCGCTGGGAGCTACCAGCAGCTCCCCAGTCCTGGTGGGGGATATCCTCTATCAGCTCACCGATGGTGGAGAGCTGAACTGCATCGATGCCAACACGGGCGAGATGAAGTGGAAGAAGAAGCTTAGCAACGCCAACCTGCACTCCTCCCCCCTCTATGTGGACGGGCTGCTTTATTGCCCGATGATGGAAGGCAAGCTCGTCGTGGTGAAACCCGGCGATACGGATGCTGAAATCGTCCAGGAAATCCAGCTCGAAGGGCAGTGCCTGGGCGCTCCTGCTGTGTGTGACGGTGTGCTTTATGTGACCAGCACGGAAAAATTCTACAGCTTCCCGATTCCTAACAGCGGCATCAAAGTGGATGAAGCTCCCGTAGCTGAAATCCCGAAAGCTGGCAAAGCCACCAGTCTGCAAATCATTCCTGCCGAAGTCGTCATCATGAACGGCGGCAAGCAGTCCTTCCGCATCCGCAGTCTGGATGCCAACGGTTTCGTCGTGAGCGAGGACGTCAAAGGCGTGAAGTGGGAATCCTTCATTCCCCCGACCGCCCGCGTGAAAGCCACCATGGACGCGACCTTCAATGATGCAGGCGAGCTCGTCGTCGCTGCGGATGCCAAAGAAAGCGCGGGTGCATTCAAGGCCACCAGCCCCGATGGCCTCATCGGCACCATCCGTGGTCGTGCGCTCAAGAGCCTGCCGCTGACGGAAAACTTCGATGAATACACTCTCAATGAAGACCAGCCGACTGAAGGCGTGAAGTTCTCTTATCCGCCGCTTCCTTGGATCGGTGCCCGCTTCAAATTCGACGTCCGTGAATACGAAGGAAACAAAGTCTTTGCCAAGACCTTCGACCGCCTTCTCTTCCAGCGCGGCACCGTCTTTGTGGCCCCCTCCCATCTGTCCAATTACACCATGCAGGCGGATGTCCTCACGGAAGGCAGTGCTCGTTTGAAATCAGACATCGGCTTCATCAATCAGCGCTACCTCATCTGTCTCCGGGGCAATGCCAACAAGCTGGAGATCAGCTCAAACCCCGAGCGCCTGAAGGTGGAAGGAAATTTCAAAGTCTCCGCCAACACCTGGTATACCCTGAAGACACGCGTGGACGTCAATGAAGACGGCAGCGGCGTGGTACTCGGTAAAGTCTGGCCCAAAGGTGAGGCCGAGCCTGAGGCCTGGACCGTCGAGGCCAAGGTGGCCAAAGCCCACAAGCAGGGCAGCCCTGGCATCTTCGGCTTCAGCCAGATGAACCAGAAGCGTGTGTTCATGGACAATTTGAGCATCACTCCGAACAAGTAATCCAAACCCTCATGCCCACAACACTGCCCGCCTCTGCTGAACAAACCTGGGATGGATCATTGGATGATATGCCAGTGATCGATCAATGGATTCAAGAAGAACGCCAAAGACTCTTGGCTGGCGGGCAGCCTCATCCCGAGGGCAAGGAGCTGGATGCATTCCGGCAAGCGGCGGCGATGCCAGTTAACATCTCGATGTTCGACCATGTCTGAGGCAACTTCATTTCCCTATCAACCAAAGTCAGGTGAGGGAAATGGAGTGTTGCCATTTTGTCCGGTGCTGTTGATCTCATCCGTATCAGTCATTATGGCTGATGGCCTTTTGGACTCAGGTGCGACAGTTTCCGTGCTGCCACATTCGGTCGGCATTACGCTCGGTTTTCGATGGGATCAGGACTTGCCATCAGTTTCGTTAGGCGGGAATCTGGCGCGTTTTGAGGCTAGACTCATCCGGTTGTCCATTGCAATCCCAGGCTTTAGCCCGCATCCCATGAGTTTCGCCTGGAGTAAATCTGACAACATCCCAGTCATTTTAGGGCAAATGAATTTCTTCCAATTTTACGACGTAACCTTTCATGGCAGTCAACGTTCTTTCGAGATCCAGACTGCCTCAAATCTGCCTTTCTAACTGTCCTTTTATACTCACATGAAGCTAAACACCACCCTCCTCCTGGCACTATTCAGTGCCACCGCACTCCAGGCTGCCGATTGGGCCGAATGGGGCGGCAGCAAGACCCGCAACATGGTCTCCGCTGAAAAAAACATGCCCGTCGAATTAAGCCCCGGCACCAAGTACGGACCCAAAGCGGCCCCAAAGATCGCCGGACGTCTCCGCCCCAATGCTGAAGAGGCTAACAAAGGCCCCGGCGCAGAGGACATCGAGATGAGCACCACCAAGAACTGCCTCTGGGTGGCCAAGCTCGGTTCCCAGACCTACGGCACGCCCATCATCGCTGATGGCAAAGTGTACATCGGCACCAACAATGAGTCTCCTCGGGATCCGAAGAACGTCGGTGACCGTGGCATCGTCATGTGCTTTGAGGAAAAGACTGGGAAGTTTCTTTGGCAGCTTGTTTCTCCCAAGATGGGCAGCGGCAAGGTGAATGACTGGGAATACCTGGGCATCTGCGCCAGCCCCACCATCGTCGGTAATCGCGCTTATGTTCCTGGCAACCGCTGCCAGATCATTTGCCTGGATGTCGAAGGCATGGCCAATGGCAACGATGGCATGAAAGAAGAAGCCGCCTTCATGGCTGCTCCGGACAAGGACGGCAAGCTCACCCCGGTGGAACCCGGCGCACAGGATGCCGACATCATCTGGGTGTATGACATGTATAAAGAACTCGGTGTCTTCCAGCACAACGCCACGGCCGGTTATCCCCTCGTCGTGGATGGCAAGGTGTTCGTCCCCACCTGCAACGGCGTGGACTGGACCCACACCAACATCCCGTCCCCTCAGTCCCCCAGCTTCATCATGCTGGATGCTGAAAATGGCACCCTCCTGGGTGAAATGGACCACGTCGCCAGTGAGCGCGTGCTTCATTGCTCCTGGTCCAGCCCGACTTATACCGAAGTGAACGGCAAGCCGCAGATCATCTTCGCTGCGGGTGACGGCTGGGTCTATTCCATGGCCCCGGAAACTGAAAAGAAGGACGACTTCGACATCCTCAAGGAATACTGGCGCTATGATGCCAACCCTCCTGAATACCGCAAAAACGACGCAGGCGAGCCGATCAAATACGTCGAATACGACGGCCCTAGCGAGATCATCGCCACCCCGGTGGTTTATGAAGGCCTGATCTATGTCGCCATCGGCCAGGACCCTGAACACGGTGAAGGCGTGGGTATGCTGAGCTGCATCGATCCTAAAGCCACCGGCGACCAGTCCGGCAAGGCCGTCTGGACATTCAAAGGCATCGAGCGCTCCATCTCCACCGCCGCCATCAAGGACGGTCTGATCTACATCCCAGACTATACCGGCCGCCTGTTCTGCCTGGATGCGAAGACCGGCAAGGAATACTGGAAATTCGACACCAAAGGCCACATCTGGGCCAGCCCTCTGGTCGTGGATGGCAAGGTGTATATTGGCAACGAAGAAGGTGAACTCTTCATCCTGGCCGAAGGCAAGGAATTGAAGGAACTCAACACCATCGAATTCCCATCCCCACTCTTCGGTGGTCTTGTCGCTGCCAATGGCTGCCTTTATGTGGCCACCAATACGCATCTGTATTGCTTCAAAGAAGGCGGCACGCCTATCGAGACTGCAGCTGCTAAATAAGACAGTTTTACCATCATCATTTATAAAGGGCCGGAGGTTTTTCCTCCGGCCTTTTTTGTTGGAATGAGCCTTCCATGGTTCATCCCATGGCCTTTTGCCCGATTGTTTGCTCCGTCAATCATTGGAGGCGGCATACTCCATTTTTATCTTCACTATTTTCCAACTTTAGGGTCTGAAGGGAGAATCCATTCATAGAAGATTCGACCTCACTTTTTCTTCATCCCCCTATGAACAAATCTCTTTTTCTCACCTTTGGCTGCCTGGGGCTCCTCGGACAGATCTGTCTCCAAGCTCTTGAACCTACGATTCAGAAAATCTATTCACCTGCACCTGCAACAGGTCAGACTCCTTCTTTCGGCAAGTCTGTGGCCATGACTGAACGCTTCATCCTCGTGGGAGATCCAGGGGATGACACGAAAGGCAGCAATGCTGGCGCGGCCTACCTGCATGACGCGAAGACGGGCAAGCGGTTACGCAAGCTGCTGGCCAATGATGGAGCGGTGGGGGATGTCTTTGGTACCTCCGTGGCCGTCAGTGGAAACCTCGCCATTGTCGGTGCCACGGGGGCGGATAGTGGCCGTGGGGCGGTGTATGTTTTTGACCTCAAGAAGGGCACGCAGATCAATAAGCTGGTCGGTGTGCCGAGCGATCAGGAGGCCGGGCTCCTGGATCTCTTCGGCTTCTGTGTAGCCCTGGAGGGCACCACGGCGCTCATCGGCTCCCCAGGTGATGACCAGGTGAATCTGGGCATTGATTCAGGCAGCGTCTATGCCATGGACGTCATCACCGGCAGGCTGCTGACAGGTCCTCTGAATGGTGAGCGGAAGATCCAGGCCGATCCGGCGGATGCTGACAACAACGATGAGTTCGGCCGCAGTGTGGCTCTCAGTGGAAACATCGCCGTGATCGGCGCGCCCAGGGACGCCTTCGGTGCCAAGGCGGAAGCAGGGACCGTGTACATGTTCCAGATCAGGAGCGGTCAGCGGCTGCGCAAGGTCAATGTCGGTGATGGTGTGGCCGGAGATGCCTTTGGCAGCAGCGTGGCCATTCAGGGAGATCTGATCCTGGTCGGTGCGCCGAAAAGTGAAGTCGTGAGCCTCCTCCCCAACTCGGGCAGTGCCTATCTGATCAATTTCTTGAACTTTACGATCGTGAAGAAATTCCCCAACCCCATCGGTCTTCCTGATGAAGAATTCGGCAGTGCCGTCTCGCTCTCCGGCAACTTGGCGCTGGTGAGCGCTCACCAAGGGGTTCAGCGCGGGTTGGCCACAGGTACCGCCTTTTTGTTTGATACGGTCAGCGGGGCATCTCTGCGCTCCATGGGCGTTCAGGATGCGTCTGAGAATGCTCTTTATGGAGCCTCTGCCGTGCTCTCGGGGAATCAGGCGGTGATAGGTTCTCCTGGGGATGATGACATGGGCGCCAATGCAGGAGCGGTTTATCTTTTCAAAGCGCTTTCCGGTCCTTTGGGGGTGAATACCCTGGCCAAAAAAAGCGACTATGCACCCGGCGCTCCGGATACGGCGTTCGCTGGCTTCAGTGCCTATCAGGTCACCCCAGACGCCCATGTCCTGCTGCAGGCGACCGTGAGCGGCACGGGTGCCTCAGGGGGACGGACTTCAGGCATCTGGAGCCGGCTAGGAGGCAGCTTTGACCTGGCTCTGCGTACGGGCGACAGCATTAATTCTTCCGCGAATGCACCCAAGGTGACGGGCCTGACCAACCCTGTGCACACCTTCTTCGGCGTCACCACTTTTTATGCCAAAATCAAAGGCCCCGGCATCACTGCGAACAATGATGAGCAGTGGGTCATGGATAACGGCACGAGTGTCACAACCTTGGTGAGTGAGGGCAATCTGCTGGACAGTGGGGAGGCAATTGGCGGCCTGGGACAGATGGTGAACAGCAGCAATGAGGGGATGGCTGCCATGATCGTGGGGCTGCGCAGCAGTCCGACAAAGGCAGTCTCGAAAGCGAATGACAGTGCCGCCCTCATGTTTGGTCTCCCGGGTGATACGGTGGTGGCCTCCGTCATCGAAGGCACGGACAGTCCGATTGCAGGGGTGAAATTTGGCCAAGTCGGGCCACGCATCACTTTGGATCGCGACACGGCCATCGTCCCCGCAGCCCTGGTCAGCGGCAGCACCGTGGTGACAGCGGCGAATAACGCCTGCCTGGTCCAATTCCGTCCCGGGTCACCCACCTTCATCCTGGCTCGCAAGGGAGCTGCGGCACCCAATGTGGGCGGCCAGACCAGCGGCGTGTTCAATGCCTTCCTGGGCGAGTGCAACAGCGGTTTCTCTTACCTCATCCGTGCCAGCCTGACCGGTGTTCCAACAGGTGAAAACGAAGGTCTCTGGGGCAACGGCATCAATCTTTTGAACCTGATTGCTCAAAAAGGCAAACAGGTGCCGCAGTTGGCCACCGGCATCAAATACGCCGCGTTTTTGCGTTACACCTGCGGGACTTACGGTTTCACGGTGCTGGCCAAAATTTCGGGTCCAGGTGTCAGCGCTGCCAATGATCTCGTACTGGTGCATTATCCGTCGGCAGCATCGGCATTATCGGGTGCGCGCTTGCTAATGCGCGAAGGGGATTTTGCTCCGGATGGCGGTGGAGCCCGCATCGGCCTGATTCAGAAGGTGGAGGTGGACCGCACTTCGGGCAGCTACGCCATCATCACGACTCTGACCGACAGTGATGCCGCCAGCAGCCAAGCATTGTGGACGGGGAAACTCACTTCGAATACCCAGTCCAATGCCCTGGTAGAGTTTGAGAAACCTCGGCTGCGCCTGCGTCGTGGCAGCTTCCAAAGCCTAGGGAGTGTCACCTCGGCTCTGACCACGATTGATTTCATGATCCCTCTGGATCCGACTGGTGCGGGAGGAAGGGGGCTTGGGAGCCCTGTCGGCGGAAATAATGTCGCCCTAGTGGTCACCTTTGCCAACAAACAGGTCATTGCCGGACCTTTGGCGGCTTTGGTTTCGGATATCGCACCGGAAATTGAACCTGAATGAGGCGGCCTATCCATGACTGATGGGGTCGTGGTACAGGTCGTGCATCCCATCGCCTCAATGGGCCGGAAGAAAAACTTCCGGCCGTTTTGTTAAGGGGGGCACGCCGGTCAGTTCACCTCAATGCGCGGCGTTATCGGGATCCGCTTATTCAGCCAAGCCAGGATAAAAAAGACTCGCAGCCGCCACCAAGCCGCAAAGGACAGCCGCGTGCGGCCCGCCAGGACTGCATTGATGGAGCAGGTCATTTGCATGCGAGGATGAGGTTGGAAGAAGATCTGGGCGAAATGCTTCCGGTAGAAGTTCTCAATGAACTCCCAGTATTGGGCGATCCGCGCTCGGTTGTCCTTCTCATAGCGCCTCATTCCTTTTGTCATCGCCTGGCCTGAAGTGAGGGCCTCATGCACGGCCTGCGCACCTTGCTGGCCACTGGTCATGGCCAGTAGCACCCCACTGGAAAAAATGGGGTCAATGAAACCCGAGGCATCGCCGATGCGCACGACGCGGGGTGAGATGAGTCGCTCATTGCGGTAGGAGAAATCGGTCACCACATGCAGGGAGGTAAGCGACACCGCCTCCATGAAGCGTTTGCCCACGGCGGGAGTATTGCGCACGGCCTCTTCATAGACCTGTTCGGGTGTCTGTCCCAGCTTTTGGAAATCCGCACGATCCAGCACCAGACCGACACTGGTCTTATTCTTTTCCAGCGGGATCATCCAGAACCAGGAGTTCTCCCTCCTAACAATGAGGATGTCACCATCTTCTTCACCCTGCGGCATGTCCAGATTTTCAAAATGACCGAAGATCGCGATCTTCTTGTGTCCTGGATAATATTCGCGCAGAGACTCACGGGTGCCAGTGAAATTGGACAGGCCGCTGGCATCCATCAGGAAAGAAGCCGTCACCGTATGCTCCATGCCATGGGCATCCTGATAACGGACGTTGACCTCTTTTTCAGTGATTTTGTTTTCTAGGACCAGGCACTCTTCACGCACCTCTACCCCCTGCTCACGGGAATGCTTTAGCAGCAGATTATCAAACTTTGAGCGCTCCACCTGGACCGATTGGGGGTACTCGGTAAAGGAACCTTTGGAGAAATCCAGGCGCACGCTGCGGCTGTCATTGCCCATGATAAACTGGGCTCCACGTTTCACCATGAAACCGGCAGTTTCGATCTTGTCCCACACACCCAGGTCCTCAAAAATCTTGCGGTTGTAGGGCAGCAATGATTCCCCCACATGGAAGCGAGGGAACTTCGCCTTTTCCAGTACCAGCACACGTCTTCCGGCCTGGGCGAGTGTCGTGGCGGCGGTGGACCCCGCAGGCCCTCCGCCGATGATGATGACATCCCACTGGGCATGAGTCAGTGGAGGGAAGCTGGCGGATGAATTGAACGTGCTTTTGGTTATGCGCATTGCCTAAACAGTCTCGGATAGGTTTAAAAACGTGCAATGCCATAACTGCAAAGATGTGATTTTAGCCATGCTGAAACGGCATTACTATGATGCTAAATTACTATTTTTAGCATCATTGAACTAGTGTTTGCTGGCAGGTCATGAGCACTACACACGATGCCATCGTCATCGGCGGTGGCCCGGCCGGTTCCAGTTCTTCAGCCATCCTGGCTGAGGGCGGTCATCGGGTGCTGTTGCTGGAACGGGAAAAATTTCCGCGCTATCATATTGGTGAGTCACTCATCCCCTTCACCTACTTTCCTCTGAAGCGATTGGGGCTGGTGGACCGGATGAAGCAGTCCCACTTCGTGCGCAAATACAGTGTCTGTTTTGTGCCTCCGCATGGCCGCACCAGCCAGCCCTTTTACTTTTTTAACCGTTATGACCGCGACACGGTGGCGGAAACCTGGCAAGTGCTGCGCTCGGAGTTTGACCAGATCCTGCTGGACAATGCGCGGGATAAAGGGGTGGAGGTGCACGAGCAGACCAAGGTGCTCGATCTGCTGCGCGATGACCTGGGCCGAGTGGTCGGGGTGCGTGCGGAGCATCACGATGGCAGCATCGCCCATTATCATGGCAAGATCACCCTGGACTGTTCTGGCAAGGAGGCTTTCACGACCGTGCGCAATGGCTGGCGGGTGCGTGATCCGTATCTGAACAAGGTGGCCGTGTGGACCTATTATCAAGGCTCACGCCGTGAGGCTGGCGTGGATGAAGGCCAGACCACCGTCGCCTTTGTCAAAGACAAGGGCTGGTTCTGGCACATCCCGCAACACAATGACAGGGTCAGCGTGGGCGTGGTGGCGGAGGGGAAATATCTCTCCCGCGATGGCGTCAAGAGCCCGGAGCTCATTTTTAATCGTGAGGTGGATGAGAATCTCTGGATCAAGGAATCCCTGGCCCAGGGGGAGCAGGTCGGGGACTATTTCATCACGAGTGAATACAGCCATCATGCGAAGCACTGTGGCAGTGAAGGGCTGCTGCTGGTGGGTGATGCCTTCGCCTTCCTGGACCCCGTTTTCAGCAGCGGCCTCATGTTCGCCATGAAGAGCGGCGTGCTGGCTGGCGAGGAGGTGAGCAAGGGCCTGAAGGAAGGTGACCTCAGCCCAGAACGCTTCCTCGAATACTCCAGGGTTCTCCGCCAAGGCGTGGAGAATATGCGCAAGCTGGTCTATGCTTTTTACAATCCAGATTTCAGTTTCAGTAAGCTCATCCGCAATCATCCAGATGCAGCCGATGCTGTGACCGACTGCCTGAGCGGGGACGTCAATAAGGACTACACTAAGCTCTGGCATCAAGTGCGTGAAATCGTTCCGCTGCCGGATGATCTGCCTCTGGGTGAGCCGCAGATGCAGTGCATGGCCGAGCCCTGCTGTGCCTAACTTTTTTTGCTATCTTGTTCCGAGTGAATCCTTCCCCTTCCGCCCTTCCCGCTGATCCTTCAACTTACGACATCATTGTCATTGGTGGTGCTCTTTCAGGCGCAGCTACAGCCACGCTATTGCTTCGCCACAATCCGGGAATCCGGCTTTTGATTGTCGAAAAATCCGCCCGGCTCACCCGTCGTGTCGGTGAGGCGACGGTGGAAATCAGCGCCTACTTCATGGGACGCGTGCTGGACATGACGCACTACCTCAATGAAAACCATCTGGTAAAACAGGGGCTACGTTTCTGGTTTGAAAACGATGAGGTCACCAATGTTTCCCATGCCAGCGAGTTGGGAGCTAAATACCTCTCGCGCATTCCTTCCTATCAGCTTGACCGCTCCACCTTCGATGAGGAAGTGCTGCGCCGGGCCTGTGTGGCAGGTGCCGAGCTAATCCGCCCGGCCACAGTTTCCAACGTGCATCTTAATGAGGGTGGCATGCAGACTCTGGACATCAGTCATGAGGGGCAGACGCGAAGTCTGCGTACACGCTGGCTGGTGGATGCCTCCGGTCTGGCGGCCGTTCTTGCACGCAAAAACGGCTGGTGGAAATCCAATAGGGAACATCCGACGGCTGCAGTGTGGTCACGCTGGAAGGGTGTCAAGGATTGGGACAGCCGCGAGCTGGCACTCAAATATCCGCAATGGTCGCGGGCCGTCTATGGCATCCGCAATACCGCCACCAATCACATCATCGGAGATGGTTGGTGGAGCTGGTGGATCCCACTGAAAGGTGGGGATGTCAGCGTGGGAATCGTCTTTGACCAACGTCTGGTGCATTTCCCGCAGGACGGTCGCAAGATCGGCGAGCGGCTCAAGAGTTTCCTCATGAAACATCCGGTAGCTCGCGAGATTCTGGTGGATGCTGAATTCCACGAGGACGACATGCATCTGCGACGGAATCTGGCCTATTACAGTGAACGCTTTGCTGGAGACGGATTCGTGCTTGTAGGGGATGCGGCTGCATTCATGGACCCTTTTTACAGTCCTGGCATGGACTGGATTTCCTTCACCACCAGCAGTGCTGCCAATCTCATCACTGAGCAGCGCAAGGGTCTGCCCATGGTGGAACGGCTGGAGAAATACAACCGTGATTTCAAGGTCAGCCACCGGCGCTGGTTTGAATCCCTGTATAAGGATAAGTATGAATACATGGGTGAGTTTGACCTCATGAGCCTGGCCTTCCGGCTGGATCTGGGGCTGTATTATTGGGGCGTCGTGGAGGTGCCGTTCAATCATGGTGAAGAGGCCCTTTTTGCACCTCCGTTCTCGCCTCCTTCTGGGCGACTTTTCTCAGCATTGATGAGCCTGTATAACCGAAGGTTTGCAAAGATTGCCCGCCGCCGCAGGCGTGTGGGAACACTGGGCCGGACCAACAGTGGAAACCGCTGCCTGATCCCGGGTTTCATGCTCAAGCGTAGCAACATGCTGCAGCTTTTTCCCTTGCTGGGAATCTGGGCGACTCTGGAGATCAAGGAAGGCTGGCGCACTTGGTTTACCAATGACACTCCAGCAAGCTGAGCGGGAAAGCGGTTGACTGAGTTTTGGAATGATGTCAGAAGGGGCTACGGCAATGGATTCTGCCGGGCCCTGATAGGGTCAAACCGCCGCTGATGGCTGATGATTCCTGCCATACCAGGTAGAATCATGTCCGCATTTCTAATAACGCAGTTTTTAAAGCCGCTCGTCCACTCTTGGACAGGTGCAACGATGGCTCCAAAGCTGGGAGGAAGCATCTGATGCCGCTGCGCTCTTTCATCCATGACTTGATCCTGCAGCTGCGGGCGGCGTTGAAGTGGCTGGTGATCATCCTGCCGATGGCGACGGTTGTAGGCTCAGCGTGTGCACTTTTTTTATGGAGTCTTGATCGCGCCACGGAAACTCGTTTTGAGCATCCCTGGCTGCTGTTTCTGCTGCCGGTGGCCGGGGTGGCTGTGGGTTTTTTATATCATTGGTTAGGCAAGTCTGCCGAGGGAGGAAACAACCTCATCATGGAGGAGATCCACCAGCCGGGCGGTGGCGTGCCCTTGCGTATGGCACCCCTGATCCTGGTGGCGACGGTCATCACTCATCTGTTCGGCGGCTCCGCAGGGCGGGAGGGCACGGCGGTGCAGATGGGCGGCAGCATTGCGGGTAGTTTTGGCAGGCTCTTCCGGCTGGACAGGGCAGGGGTGCGCATTCTGCTGATGGCGGGGATTGCGGCTGGTTTCGGGGCTGTGTTTGGTACACCCCTGGCGGGTGCAGTCTTCGCACTGGAGGTGCTCACCATCGGCCAGATGCGTTACGAATCCCTGCTGGCCTGCCTGCTGGCTGCAGTGGTGGGGGACTGGAGCTGCCAGACATGGGGCATCGCGCATACGCCTTATTCAGTGGCATACATGAGCGCGGAGATGGTGCCCACGCACCACTTTCACCTGGAGGCATTGCTGCTGGTGAAGGTGGCACTGGCGGCCGTCGCATTCGGATTCGCCAGTGCCTTATTTGCGGAGGTTTCGCACTCTCTCTCCGCTGTCTTTAAAAGAGTGTGTCCGTATGCACCGCTGCGGCCTGCCTTGGGCGGAGTCATCGTGGTGGGGCTGGTCTATGTGCTGGGCACCACTCAATACCTGGGGTTGGGCGTTACCTCGCCAGATCCGCAGCATGTAACGATTGTCTCGCTTTTTAGCAGTCAGGAAACCTATGCCTGGGTCTGGCTTTGGAAGCTGGTTTTCACTGCAGTCACTTTGAGTGCGGGCTTCAAAGGCGGGGAAGTGACTCCGCTTTTTTTCATCGGCGCGGCTTTGGGGAATGCGCTCGCGGGAGTCCTGGGCGCTCCGCTGGACCTCTTTGCAGCCCTGGGTTTTGTCGCTATTTTCGCTGGAGCTACCAATACGCCGCTGGCCTGCACCCTCATGGGCATCGAGCTTTTTGGTGCAGCGAATGGCGTGTACTTCGCCGTGGCCTGCTTCCTGGCATACATGTGCAGCGGGCATTCCAGTATCTACCTGGCCCAGCGTGTGGGGGTGCCCAAGAGCGGACACATCTCCCTGCCGCCCCATGTTTCGCTCAAGCACTTGAGGGAGACGAATGGCAGCCTTTTGGAAAGACTGTCTCGCCAGATTCTGATTCGCTCACATAAATCTGTGGTTCATCCTGTTGAAAAAATGGATGAGGAAGGGGCACAACCCGAGCAGAAGAATGATCCCCCAGCACCAAAGGCATGACAAATTGGCGGGATACATGAACAAAATCCAACTTTGAACTTCCCTCCGGCGTGCATCTCCATGAAGAATGGCGCGTTTTACTGCGTTCTTTTGCACCGCTTTTGCGAAAAATTCGTCATTCTCCTGTTTTTGCCACATGTCCTCCCACTCTGCTCCCTCTTCCACTGGTCGTAACATGGCTCTGATCGCCGCCTTTTTAGGCTGGATGTTTGATGGATTTGAGATGGGGCTGTTCCCATTGATCGGCAAACCGGCATTGCAGGACCTTCTGGCTTCGACCGTTGCCCCTGAGGCGATGACCGCCTACCTGGATCGCTGGTTCAGCGTCATCATCGCTACCTTCCTGGTCGGCGCGGCTACGGGGGGCGTGTTCTTTGGCTGGCTGGGGGACCGCATTGGCCGGGTAAAGGCAATGTCCTTTTCCATTTTCACGTATGCTATTTTCACAGGCCTGTGCGGCTTTGCGACGGAAGCATGGCACGTGGCCATCCTGCGCTTCATCGCCTCCCTGGGCATGGGCGGGGAGTGGGCACTGGGTGTGGCGCTGGTGAATGAACTCTGGACCAAAGGCAACCGCGCCCTGGTGGCCGGGGCCATCGGCGCTGCGGCCAACATCGGCTACCTGCTCGTGGCTGCGCTGAGCCTGGGCATGAATACCTTCATTGACACCATGCGCCGCTGGACCTTGGCCCTGGGCGGCAGCGAGCAACTGGCTGGTTACCTCCTGGACAACCAGGCCTGGCGTTTCCTGATGATCATCGGCGCACTGCCCGCTGCGATCATTTTCCTCATCCGAATCTTTGTGCCCGAATCTGACAAGTGGGAGGATGAAAAAGCTGCCGGCAAGACATCTTATTGGAGTACGCCGGATCTCAAAGGCGTGCTCATCGGTGCCATCGTGGCGCTCGGTATTATTTGGTCCTGGTCACCCATGGGCATTGATGCTGGCGTCACATCCGTCATGGCCGTGGTCATCACTGTTGTCGGCTTTTGTGTGGTGGTCTGGGGGTACCTGCTGCCGGTGCGCCGTTACCTCCAGCGTGCCCAGGAGGCCAGCAGCATCACTCGTGAGAGCCAGTTGACCATTCGCAAAAATCTCCTCATTGGTGCCACTCTGGCGGGCATCGCCCTGCTGGGAACCTGGGGCGCGGCTCAACAGTCAGCCAAGTGGTCCACCTCCGCCGAACTGGATGCCAATGGCTGGACAAACGTGGCCCAATACACCCAGATCGCCACCTCCGTAGGAGCTTGTATTTTTGCCATGTTTGCCCCGTTCCTGGCCAACATGCTGAACCGTCGTGTCACTTACTTGGTCATGTGCATTTCCGCACTGGGTGCCGCTCTCCTGTTTTATCAGACGAACACAGTCATCAATACCTGGTTCTTCACCACTGCCTTTCTCATGGGCGGCGTCACAGCTAGTTTTTATGGCTTCTTCCCGCTCTATCTACCGGAGCTTTTCCCCACCAGCGTCCGCGCTACGGGCCAGGGTTTCTGTTTCAATGTGGGACGCATCATCGCCGCCATCGGCGGTCTTCAGATTGCCAATCTCGTGCATGCCTTCGGCACCTCATCCAATGCCTATTCCGCCCTTTGCATGGTGTACATCATTGGCATGGTGCTGGTCTGGATTGCTCCTGAAACCAAGGGCAAGGCGCTGGCCTGATGCGGCACGCCGGATTGCACTGGCAGAGTTGATATGGCGCGGCCAAAGTGCCCGCCTCACCTGTTATTTTCCGTGGCTTCTTTTTTCTCTTACGACCAGCTTCAGCATTGGGCCGATGTGGCCTCGGCTTTGGATGTCCCCGCACGCCTTGCCGTGATTGGTGATCCCATCGGTCACTCGAAGTCGCCTCAGATGCACAATCCCGCGCTGAGGGCCTGCGGGATGGATGCGCAGTATGTGCGCATCCAGGTGCCAGTAGGTCATGTGAAGGAAGCTTTCGGATTGTTTGTCAAAAATGGATTCGTCGGCGTCAACATCACCATCCCGCATAAGTTTGAAGCATTGGACGCCGTCGATGTGGTGGACCCTCTGGCCCGCCGTCTGGGTGCGGTCAATACTCTTGCCATTCGCGACGGGAAAATGCATGGCTTCAATACCGATGGTCCTGGTTTCCTGAGCAGCGTGAAGGAAGCATTCAATGCGGATGTAAAGGACCTGCGTATTCTTATCCTTGGCGCTGGCGGCGGTGCTGGACGTGCCGTGGCAGTGCAGAGTGTACTCGCTGGTTGCCGTCATCTTCTTTTGGCTACACGCACTGAATCCAAGCTCGTTCCGCTGATGCAGGAACTGGCGACGATCCCTGATTCAACCACGCAATTGAGCGTGTGCACTTTAGACCACGATGATCTAGCCCGGCAGTTACAGAATGTGGACTTGATCGTCAATGCCACGTCGCTGGGGATGAAAGCGGAAGATGAGTTGCTGCTGCCTACCAGCTGCCTGGAGGCTCGCCACTTTGTCTATGACATGGTTTATCGCGCCAGCGGCCCGACGGAACTCATCCAGGCTGCGACGGCAGCCGGGGCGCGTCATGCGGATGGGATGAGCCTGCTGCTTCATCAAGGAGCGATCTCTTTTGAGCACTGGTTCCCGGGCGTCACCGCTCCGCTGGAGGCCATGCGCGCAGGATTGGCAGCAGCTTCGGTCTGAATTAGCTCGACCAGGGAACGTCACACGTGACGAGTTCGCGAATTCAGCTATCATGTCTGCTTGCGAGCTAAAGCTCTGGAGTACTTTCGCTGCGGCGCGGCGTCGAGTTATCCTCGGATCGGCACCACTTTCCGGTTCAGGTCATGGCTTGCATGGATGTGCCGCACCGTCCCGCTACGCGAGCGCATCAGGATGCTATGAGTTTCGATCCGATGGCCGATGATTTTCACGCCTGGAAGCAGCGGGCTGTCACTGATGCCAGTGGCACAAAACAGGGCGCTTTCCCCCATGATGAGATCATCACTGCGGAATACCTGGTTCATTTCCGCCTCACTCGTGGTTGCCGCCACTTCGGCTCGGTGCTCTTCATTGTGGAACCACATGCGCACATCCATGTCTCCTCCCAGGCACTTCAGCGCCGCGGCGGCCAGCACAGCCTCAGGGCTGCCGCCCATGCCCACGTAAAGATCCACGCCACTTTCTGGCAGGGAAGGGGCCACCGCAGCGGTGATGTCCCCATCGGTGATCATTCGTAGCGCGGCACCACAGGAGCGCACTTCCTCAATGATCCCGGCATGGCGCGGACGGTCCATGGTGACGACGACCACATCGCGGGCGTTTTTACCCAGGGCCTCGGCGACGAAAGCGATGACTTCTTTTAGCGGCATGTCCAGGAAACAGCGATCCCCTTTTTTCTGAAGGGCCATTTTCACTGCGGGACCATAGGCCAGCTTATGGCTGTAAAAGCTGGGGATGTGTTTCATGGAACTCGGTGCGCCGTCTGGCTTCTGAGCAGCGGCGATGACAGAGATGCTGTTAGGCGTACCCTTGGCGATGTTCGTCGTGCCATCAATGGGATCCAGCGCGATGTCAAAGCGAGGGCTGCCCGTCTTCCAGGTGCCCAGATGCTCGCCCACAAAAATGCCGGGAGCATTGTCCTTGATGCCTTCGCCGATGATCACCTCGCCCCGGATGTCCAGGAGATCGAAGACTCCGTAAATGGCGCTGCAGGCCGCAGCGTCAGCCAGCTCCTTTTCTCCACGGCCTAACCAATGAATGGATTGTAAAGCGGCATTTTCCGTGGCGCGCACGAATTCAAATTCGAGCACGCGCTCAAGGTCCAGGGGGCTGCGCAAAGGTGGAAGGTCGGAGGATGACATGGTTAGTGTTCTGGATACTAGGCACAATCGTGAGCCAATGCCAAGAAGAGATGACGAAGGATCAAAAGACCGCAAAAATTGATATAACAAAAAGCCGCACTCATTTCCGAGTGCGGCTTTGAGAAGGCTTTCGCCTAACAGGAAGTGTTTTAAGCTTTCGTGAACAAACTTATGGTTTGGCGGCTGCCACATCTACGCTTGGAGCGGCATCCACAGCACTCTTGTTTGCAGACATGGAAAACTCAGAACCTGGATCACGCGTGATGGGCCAGTAAGCCTCCATATTGAGGAGGTCTGGAGGAGTGAGTGTGAGGACTTCATCTCCGGTCTTGGCAAGAGCCTGATAGGCCAGAGGCACCACTGTGACGCAGATGCGATCTTCATCCATGCGCTGCACATGCAGAGTGGAGGCGTAGCTGCGCTTTTGGAGATTGAAGGTGTCGCCTGTGGCAAAAGGAGCCGTTTCCTTGGTCAGGCCGGGCATCACAAGTTCCACATCCACATCTTCCAGTTCGCTGGAACGTGCCCGCACAATCCAGCCGCTGGTGAACACATCACTTGCAGCCAGAGGGCGCACATTGAGCACACGGAAGTTGCCCAAAAGATAGACGGGCTGCTCATGCTGATAATTTTTTAAATAAGAGCGTTTGAACAGGTCATTGCGGACGCTGAGTTGCTCGTAGTTATAGGGATAAAACTCAGCAAGGATATCGCGCGGGCCAAATGACTTACCGTTTGGAGCCGTGTAGATGGTATATGGGCGGATCGGCGTAAGTTTTTTAAATTTTGCCAGCATCTTATAGTGGAATGGCTTTTCCGGGTGGGAAAAGATCATGATGCTAAAAAACCAACAAAAAGTAGCAACCCCCATAAGGAGTGTAATGAGTATAGCCCACCAGAAGATGCCGCCGCCCTCTTTCTTCTGGGAAAGACTTCCTCCACCGTAGGACCGGTATTCGCTGCCGTCGCTCAAGAATCGGACTTGCATATCAAATGTGAGAAAATTGTTAAAAACTGTAAAAGATATCTCCTGAAATTTTACTGGTTCAAATCAAAAAGAAAAGCAGTTTTTTGTGAATAAGCTGAAATTTTGTTCCTCAGGCTTAAATCTTTGGTTCAAAAGACGTTCCACAGCCACAACTGCGGGTGGCATTTGGGTTAATAACACGGAATCCTGAATCATTCAAAGCATCAATATAATCAATTGTGCTTCCATCGAGAAAAGACAGGCTTTCGCTGTCCACAATGAGGGTGACACCGCCGTCACTAAAAAGGTGGTCAGTCGGGTCAGGTTGAGCAATGCGCATGGCATATTGCAAGCCAGCGCAGCCGCCTTTTTCTACGCCGATGCGCAAGCCGCTGCCGGCGAGCGCTTGCTGGGCTTCAAGCATTTGAGAGAGTTCCGTAATGGCACTCGGAGTAAGCTGGATCATATCAAAAAGGAAAAGAGTTGGTGAAATCAGAAAACCAGGGTTCGCATTCTAATTGCGAAGATGTCACATGATGGGTTTACGTGCGTTCGTCCCGCACTATTTGCAGAGTTATGTCAAAAATTCGCATTCTTTCCGATTCACTCGCCAGCCAGGTGGCAGCGGGTGAAGTCGTGGAGCGGCCTGCGGCGGTCATCCGTGAGCTGGTTGAAAACAGCCTGGATGCCGGTGCGAAGCACGTCACCGTGGAGGTGCAGCGCGGCGGAACGGCTCTCATCCGCATCACCGATGACGGCTGTGGGATGGATCGTGAAGACGCGATGCTCTGCATGGAGCGCCATGCCACTAGCAAGATCCGGACCAAAGAAGATCTCGCAGCGATAAGAACTTTCGGTTTTCGTGGGGAAGCACTCCCCAGCATCGCCAGCGTCTCCCGCTTCCGCCTGGCCACACGGGAGCGCGATGCCCTCAGCGGCACGGAGATTGAGATCATGGGGGGCAAGCTCAGCGCGGTAAAAGACCATGGAGGTAACCACGGCACCGTCATCGAAGTGCGGTCCCTGTTTTTTAATGTGCCTGCCAGGCGCAAGTTTCTGCGCACGGAGGCCACCGAGTATTCACATATCGAGCAGCAGTTTCGCATGCACGCCATTGCCAATGCGCAGACGGCTTTCACACTCATCCGGGACGGGGCCGTCATGTTTCATCTGCCTGCGACGACAGACATGCTCGAGCGTATCCGCGGCTTGGTGGGGGAGGAACTGGTGTCGCGCCTGATCCGGGTGCCCGAGGTTGCTCATCTGGGCATCGATGTTTCCGGGTATATCGGCGGACCTGGGCTCAGCCGGTCCAACAGGCAGCAGCAGATCACCTTTCTGAATGGTCGCCCCATCGAAAGCGCATCCATCAATTACGGTCTCAAGGAGGGCTTTCACAATGCCCTGATGAAGGGCCAGTATCCGGTCACCTTTCTCTTCCTGGAGATGGAGGCGCAGGCCTTTGACATCAACGTCCATCCTGCAAAAAAAGAGGTGCGTTTTCATGATGGCTTCGCTGTGCGTGAGGCCGTGGCGCGTGCTGTCAAACACGCCCTTGAGACCGGCAGCAAACTGCCCACTGGACACGTGCCGCGCGGCCCTGTGATCCTGCCCACGACGACGCAAGCAGAATTGGTTATACCCGGATCCCCGTCCGTGAGCCGACCATTCCTGCCGGAGCGGAATGTGGAGCCGCAAAAAATCGGCCCCTCCCTTTCGCCACTGCCTGAAAGAGTGGAGGCTCGACGGCTGCCTGTGCCAGTGGGTGAGCGCCTAGCAACAGAATCTGTGAGAGCTGATGAGGCCCCGCCGCCGATGCCGGAGACAGTGGAAGAGCCACCTTTGAAAAAAGCCATGCCGCATTTTCGCATCATCGGTGTGCTGCATAAACTCTATGTACTGATGGAAAGCACCGAGGGCCTAGTACTGATGGATCAGCATGCGGCGCATGAGCGGGTGAACTTTGAAAAAATGCGCAAAGCCATGGAGCAGGGTGGTGTGCCCTCCCAGCGGCTGCTGATGCCGCTGACACTACAGACCAGCCCCCGCGATGCGGATGTGCTGATGCGCAATCTCGAAGCCCTGGCCCGGCTGGGCATTGAGGCTGAACCCTTCGGTCCAAACACCTTCAAGGTTGAAGCACTGCCCACCTTCTTAAAGACGGATGATCCTTTAGCCTGGCTTGATCAGGTTATCGAAGAACTCCAAAGCCTGAGCTCCAAAAGCTCCGCCCTGCGTCTTGGAGAGGACATGATTGCAACAACGGTCTGCCGCCATTCAGTGAAGGCAAACGACCGTCTTTCCATGCCAGAAATCCAGGCCCTATTAGAGGACCTCTTCGCCTGTGAAATGCCTTACTGCTGCCCGCATGGCCGACCGACCCTGATCCAGATGTCCATCAATGAGCTGGAGCGCAAGTTCGGCCGGCAGGCACCGTGAAACATCACACCACGATCGCCCAGATGACCTTCAGATAGCGGCTTTCTGGGCAGTTCGACATCACCGGGTGGTCCATGCCAGGGCCGGTGCGGTCCAGGATCTGCAGCTTGCGGCCATAACGATGGGCCACACCGATGACCAGCTCCTCGAACTCCTCTGTGCTGAGCAGGCCCGAGCAGGAGCAGCTCACAAAGAGGCCGCCGCGTTTCACAAGCTGGATGGCCAGGCTGTTGAGATCGCGATATTTGAAAATGCCTTCTTCTTGTGTATCGCGGTGATGAATCAGTTTCGGCGGATCCAGGACCACCGTATCCCACAGCTCGCCGTTTTTGATCATCTGGCGTGACCAGCCAAAGGCATCGCCCTGGGTCCAGTTCAGCTTGGTCTGGTTCAGGTTCGCATTCAGCTTCGCCTGCGCGATGGCTTTTTCATCCAGGTCCACACCGGTCACATCATCGCATTTGCCGATGATCTTCGCCGCCAGGGCAAAGCCGCCGGTATAGCTGCACAGGTCCAGCACGCGGCCACGGGCCATCTGTCCAAATTTCAGCCGGTTGTCGCGCTGGTCACAGAAGAAACCGGTCTTGTGCCCGTCTTCAAAGTTGACCAGATAGCGCACGCCATTCTCGCGGATGCGCACCACTGGCGGTGCAGGATCGTCCACCTCAGGCACGTCGCTGATGCGCATGCTCTCGATTAGGGAAATGTCCGGATCCGTCTGGATGACGTGGTGGACTGTGCCTAACTCTTTGTGCAACAAGGGAAGCCAGCGGCGAATGCGGCGCCAAACGCCCAGCGTGGTGACGAGGATGGAAAGCGTGTCATCGTAGCGGTCCACGATGAGTCCGCTGATGCCGTCTGCATCGGAATGGATCACCCGGTAGGCATCCGTATGCGCATCCAGCTTCAGTGTTTCCTTGCGCAGCCGCACCGCCTGGATCAGACGTGCATCCAGATCAGCCTCGCCAAAGGGTGTGATGCCATGGTGGATGACGCGCAGCGGCACGCGGGCTTTGGGATTCAGAAGCCCGGCGCCAAAGGGATGGCCTTCCTTGTCATAGACATTCACCAGATCACCCGCAGCTGCATCGCTGGAGATCGCCCCGACCATGTTTGGGAAGATGGCAGGATGATATGAATAGTACTTCATCTGCGCCCACGGACGCACCCAGTTCTCACTGCCAGGCGGTGGCGGCTTCGGGGCATTGGAAGGGTAACGGGAAGGGTAGGGACGGGGCATGGGCAGGACGGATCGGCTGGAACCGGCACCTTTGGCACAGGATTTGGAAATTTCACTTCTCAATGCACAGAATCCGCCGTCAATTTGTCTCATCATGCCTGAAGTCGAGCTCAAGACCCTGCATTTGACCGAGCCATTTCGCATCGCCCACGGTTCCAGCTCCACCCGTCAGGTGGTGCGAGTGCATGGAAATGGCGCGATTGGAGAGGCCCCGTTTGTGCCCTATTATGGTGAAAGCCCAGAGGCGACTGTGACCTGGTTAAACGGCACTCACGACCAGCCTGGAACCCGCTCTGGCAGCCTCGCACTGGATCTCTGGCATCTGGACCAGACCCGCGTACCGATGTGGCAAAGCGTGGAGAAGATCCTCGGCCCAGGCAAACCCTGGGAGCAGATTTATGCCTGTCGTTCACTCGGTATTCCCACGGACCTCGCCGCCTTTGCCGAACGGGTGCGCGAAACGGCCCGGCAGTTTCGCGTGCTGAAGTTGAAGCTCGGCAGCGGAGATCTGGATCACGATACCGCCATCGTTGTCACCGCCCGTGACGCCGCTCCTCACGCCACCCTTTTTGCCGATGTGAACGGCGGCTGGTCCGTGGATCAGACCGTGCAGATGCTGGGTCGCCTGAGCCCTCATGGCCTTGTTCTCCTTGAGCAGCCCGTTCATCATCACCTGGGCATTGAGGCCTGGGTTGAACTGAAAGCGAAAGCGCCCGCACACAGCCTGCCCCTGTATGCCGATGAAAGTGCGCAAAACGCAGCGGACGTATCGCTACTGGCTGGCCTCGTCCAGGGCGTGAATGTGAAGCTGCTGAAGTGCGGCCATTTCGGTGGCGGGATCGAGATGATCGCCACCGCCCGCCAGCACGGACTCGGCGTCATCCTCGGCTGCATGATTGAAAGCAGCCTCGGCACCACCGCCGCCGCGCATCTGGCCCCATGGGCGGATTATGTGGACCTAGATGGCCACCTGTATCTGGCGGATGACGATTATACGGGCATCACCTTTGATGGAGAAGGCCGCGTTGTCATGCCGCAGGGATGTGGTATCGGAGCACGTCCGCGAACGTAATCTTTCATCATGATCGAAGAACTCACTGCCCGTGCCCAGCACCACCTGCCGGAGGCTCTGCACTGGCTGCGGCGCATGGTGGAGATCAACAGCTTCACCACCAACATCGCCGGAATTGAAACCGTCGGGCGTGTCACGGCAGACTGCTTTGCCAGTCTGGGATTCACCGCGGAGCACGTACCCGCGACGAATCTTGAGCACGGCCCGCACTTGTTTTTGAGTCGGCCCGGCAGCGATCCCCTGGCGCAACCCATCGTGCTTGTCACCCACCTGGACACCGTTTTTCCGCCGGAGGAGGAGTTGCAAAACAATTTTACTTGGCAGGAGGAAGATAGTCGCATTTACGGACCCGGCACCGTCGATAATAAAGGCGGCACCGCTATGATCTGGCTCATACTGCGCACCATGCAGGAGGTGCTGCCAGACCTTTTTGAGAAGACTCACTGGCTCATCGCGGCGAACTCAGCGGAGGAGGTTATCGGCTCAGATTTCGCTCAGCGCACCGCTGACCGTTGCCCGCAGGGAGCGCGATGCGTTCTTGTTTTTGAAGGTGGCCCCAAAGATGAGGCAGGTTATCACATCGTCACCTCGCGCAAAGGTCGGCTGGAATATCGCATCACCTGCAATGGCCGCGGGGCCCATGCTGGGAGCAATCACGCCGTCGGCATCAATGCCGTTGTCGAACTGGCGCGCGTGCTTCCGCGCATCCATGCCCTCACGGACCCCGCTCGCAACCTAACCATCAATGTGGCGAGCATTCATGGTGGCACCGTCCTCAATCGTGTGCCGCATCAAGCCGTGACGGAGCTGGAGATGCGCGCCTTTGAGCCCCAGGTGCTGGAAGAGGCCGCACAGGCATTGGCCGCGCTGGCGGGCCGCACCGAGGCTGGGGCGGAAATCATCGTTGAATGCATGGGCACCACCGCCGCCTGGCCAGGTGGCACCACTACAGATGCCCTTTTCGCCGCTTGGGAAAAAGCCGGGGCTGCTATGGGCCTGTCCGTCCACCCCATGGCCCGGGGCGGCCTCAGCGATGCCAATTACCTCTGTACCCTGGCTCCCACGCTGGATGCCATGGGGCCGGGTGGTGGCAATGCCCATTGCTCAGAAAGATCCGCCGATGGCAGCAAGCTGCCAGAGTTCGTGGATGTGGATTCCTTTGTGCCCAAGGTCGTGATGAACGTCCTGGCACTCGCGGAACTGGGGTGAGGCGGCTCCCGCTTCACCCCCACGCCGCACTCGATTAGCGCTTCTTCTTATCCTTCGGCTGCTTGCCGCGCACGCTCATGCGGAAGGGCACGCCGGGGGCTGGCCACTCCTTGCGGATCACGCTTTCCAGGAAGCGGAGGTAACCGTCCGTCATCTTCGCCGCACGGTTGGCAAACATGACAAAATGCGGCACGGGGATGGACACGTCTTCCGTCTCATTCACCTGCGTCACATACAGCAGCTTGAAGGTCTGTGGGCTGCGTCCCAGCGGCCCTGGGGTGTTTTCAATTGTCTCATGCATCAAGCGGTTCAGCACCCCGGTGCCGATGCGGCCCTGAGCACCCTTGCGCACCTTCTCGATCTGCACAAACAGCTTGCCCACGTTCTCATTGTTCTTCGCGGAGGTGGCCACCAGCGGTGCATAGCTCAGGAAGAAAAACTCCCGCCGCATCGTCTCTGCGAGCTCCTCCAGCCGGTCCTTCTGCTGCGCGTGCGGATGGAACAGGTCAAACTTGTTCATCACCAGGATGCACGGTTTGCGCTCTTCCACGATCATCTGGGCGATCTTTCGGTCCTGCATTTTGGCACCAGTCGCGCAGTCAATCACTAGCAGGCAAAGGTCCGCCCGTTTGATCGCCGCGTAGCTGCGCTGAATGCTGAAAATTTCCACCGCATCTTCCACCTTTGCCTGCTTGCGAATGCCTGCCGTATCGATAAGCTGATAATGCTTGCCGTTATACGTACAATGCACGTCCAGACTGTCGCGGGTCGTCCCAGGAATGTCACTGACGATCGCGCGCTCCTGGCCGAAGACCGCATTCACCAGGGATGACTTGCCCGCATTCGGACGGCCCACGATGGCCAGTTTCAGCGGCCGGGCGGAAAGCCGTTCATCACGTGCCTCCTCGGTCTCCTCTTCCGTCAGTTCCAGCTTGTCCACGATGGAATCCACCAAGTCATCAATGCCGTAGCCATGCACCGCACTCACTTCCGCCGCATTGCCAAAACCGATCTTCGAGAACTCACCCGAGCCCAGCCGACGCTTGTCCGAGTCTGACTTGTTCGCCACCAGGATGACGTGCTTGTTTGTCTTGCGCAGCATCTGCGCCAGGGACTGGTCGATGGGCGTGATGCCCGCCGTCACATCCACCACAAACAGCAGCAGATCCGCCACATCCAGGGCGATTGCGGCCTCCACCTGCACCTGCTCCGTCAGGATGTCCTCCGTATTCGCGCCGATGCCCCCCGTATCCATGATGTTAAACACCTGCGGCCCCCGGCGGCACTCCGCCGTGATGCGGTCCCGCGTCACGCCTGCAAGGTCGTGCACGATGGAAATGTTCATGCCCGCGAGGCGGTTGAAGAGAGCGGACTTGCCCACATTGGGGCGGCCTACGATGGCGACTGTTTTACGCATGATATAGATGTTTCTGAAAAGGGGGGCTCAGACCTGATTGCCCGAGTGCTGCTGCACCTGGCGCACTCCGGCAGCCAGATTGAGAAAGCCGGAAACGGCAGTGAAAGCACCGGCCACCGCCGTCGGCCAGATGAGGTAAGGAATGTCCAGCATCAGCCAAAGGACTGCGGCGAACTGGGCAAAAGTCGCCACCTTGCCCGTCCAGTGCGGCTTGATGACACACTTGCCCGTCAGGTAATCGATCAAAAATGCCCCGCCGATGCTCGCCAGGTCTCGAAAAATCACCAGCGTGGGAAACCAGAGCGGGAAATGCTGCCTCCACCCCGTGAAGCTCAGTGTGATGATGCCGGAAAGCAGCAGCAGCTTGTCTGCTAGCGGATCCAGGATCGCGCCCAGGCGGCTGCGCTGGTTAAAATTCCGCGCCACATAGCCATCCAGTGCATCACTTAGCGCTGCGACGGCAAAAACCGCGATGGTCCACCACCGCAGCGTCTCATTGGCCTGCCCCGCCGCCACACTCTCCCCATAATACACCGCCAGCCCGATGAAAACCGGGATGAGCAGGATACGAAAAATCGTGATTTGAGTGGCGAACGTCACGGCGAACCTTCCCTTTAACCCCTCCTGGCAGGATTGCAATGATGCGTTCGAGATGACGGTTTGTTAGCTTTGGGGCAGGCAGGCACGTTTCCAACCCAAAAAAAAGGGAGATCCGGCCTCGTTCTCTTCGGCCGTAGGTCTGGTTGACCGGGAGAGAAGACCGGCCACCTTTATTAATGTCATCTGAATCTCTCGTACAATTAGCCCGCAAGATCGCCACGGAAGCCCATGCCGGGCAGTTTCGCCGCTGCGGGATTGTGCCTTATATCGTCCATCCTGAAATGGTGGCAGGAAGGGTCGGGGATGATTTGGATGCGCAGGTAGTCGCCTGGCTTCATGATGTGATTGAGGATTCGAGCCAAACGCCCCAGTCCCTCATCGATGCGGGGATTCCCGCACATTTGGTGGAGACTGTTGTGTTGATGACCAAGACGCAGGATACCGATTACGAAGCCTATTTGGAAAAGATCGCAGGCTCAGCGCTAGCGACCAAAGTGAAGATCGCGGACATGCTTTCGAACCTTTCAGACAGTCCCAGTCCAAAGCAAATCCAGAAGTATGCCAAAGGCCTGCTTAGGCTGGCGCGCTAAATTCGGAAACAGGCCCATCAGAGAGCCTTCTTCCGCGCAGTGATTCTGGGGTCGGCTACTCCTTGTTCAGGATCGCGGCGACCTTCTCCTTCAGCAGGGCACGCGACTCTGATCCGCCTGCTTCCTGGGCGGCTTTGCAGAGGGCCATCCCGATTTCATGAAATGATTTTTCCGGAAAGTCCTTCTGCATGGACTCCACGAAATACTGAACCTCGTGAGGTTGCTCCAGGGATACGCGGTCACGGTCGGCAGCTGTCGTTTTAGTCGGGTCGTCGCTCATGCAGTGAATTCGCTCAAGGTTTGATCATTGGATGTCCGTTAAGTTCGTTCAGACTGCACTTGGCGATCCATCATCATTCCCCTTTAGCCGATTTTGCACCTCGATATCCTCATAGATTGGGCAGTGGCCCGTCCAGGCACGGGCGATCAAGGCAGCGCCCATCAAAAGCAGCGGCATTTTCACAAAACCATGCTTTCGGAACCCGGCTTTTAAAATGCCGATTCCTGATAACACCGACACTGCTCGCTCGAAGTCGGGCACATTTTTTCGCAGGCTGCCATGGAGTGCTTCGATGGCTGGGATGTTTTCAAAAGGGTGATAGGTGAGGGACATAAATAGTGGGTTGGTTGATTGGATTCGCACGGATGCTATCAATCACGGGGAATCATTTTTTCGATCTGCCGCATTCACTCCATCTGGCTGATTGCGCCCCACCAACGGGTCTGCTAGCCTCCGCCACTCATGCCTCCTGTCCGCAAAGCTGTCATTCCTGCCGCCGGTTACGGCACCCGTTTCCTTCCCATCTCCAAAGCCATCCCGAAGGAGATGCTGCCGCTGGTGGATAAGCCGGTCATTCAGTATGTGGTGGAGGAAGCCGTCGCCTCCGGCATCACGGATATCCTCATGGTCATCAGCCGCAGTAAAAGGGCCATCGAGGAGCATTTCCACCCGGCCTTTGACCTTGAGGCCGAGCTAGAATCCAAAGGCCGCCACGAAGACCTGGACGCCCTGCGCCGCCTGCAATCCATGGCCCGCATCCACTTCATCTGGCAGCCAAAAATGGGTGGCCTGGGCGATGCGATCCTCTATGCCCGCGACCATGTGGGCGACGAGCCTTTCGCTGTCCTTCTGGGGGATACTGTGGTGACCACCACGGATGAATCCAGGCCTGTCACCCGGCAGCTTGCCGATGTAGTCGAGAAGCACGGCGGCTCTGCAGTGGCCCTGCAAGAAGTGCCTTTGGAAAAAGTCAGCCGCTACGGCATCCTCGGTGGTGATGAGGTCTCCCCCGGCCTCATCCGTGCCAACCAGTTTATCGAGAAACCTAAGCCTGAGGAAACCCCCAGCCGCCTCGCCGTCAGCGCCCGTTATGTTCTTTCACCCCGCATCTTTGCCCACCTGGAAAAGACACCGAAAGGGAAGGGGGGCGAACTCCAACTCACCGATGCCATGGCCTCCCTCATGAAGGAGGAAGCCCTTTACGGCCTACGCTACGAAGGTCAGCGCCACGACATCGGCAACAAGCTCGATTTCATCAAAGCCAACCTCCACTTCGGTCTTCAGCGGCCGGACATTGGCGAGGCATTGAAGGAGTATATCCAGAGCCTGAAGTGAGGCAGGGCACGACGCAAGGAGCGCGAGTATGTTGAACGAAGCGAGACTACTCTCCTATGGGGTGACGCAGCGTCACGGCGGGCGGAAATCTGCATCTCCTCCCACCCCTCTAAGGCCTCCGATGGCTGAAAATCCAGGCGAGTAAAATACTCGCGCTCCATGGACAGACCCCCAAGCCAGACCTCAAAACCTACTTCTTCAGCCCCACCACGATCAGATTCAGCCGCCGGATAAACGTCCAGATTGCCCCCACAAAAATCACCACCAGCGCCGCATAGATGGCCACCGGCTCACGCCCCGCCAGGCTTTCACCGAGAGCAACCAGCGCTCCGAGCGTCAGCACCGCCATGCGATGTTGCTTGGCCATCGGTCCCATGAAGCTTTGCTGGCCGGTCAGCGTTCCCTGTAGCAGCCGCACATAGGCTGTCGCCATGGCCAGCACCGCGCAGGACCAGCCCAGCGGCAGCATGTCAAAAAGCTTGATCACTCCTGGATCAATGCGCGTGCTATACCCCGCACCCACCAGGATGAGCACATCCGCCACCCGGTCCGGCACTTCGTTAAAAATCGGTCCGGTGGCTGAGGCCTTGCCGCCTTCCACGGCCACCATGCCATCCATTAGATTGCACAAAAGCCGGAACTGGATGCCCGCTGCGGCGCCGAACCACATCAGCGCCGTCCCCAGCGTCGTCGTCTGGTCCGGCACCAGGAGAAAGCACGTCATCGACCCTGCGGCAAAGGCGATGCTCAGCACCGAAATCGCATTGGGTGAAAGGTTGGACGCGATCAACCAGCGGGCGAGCAAGCGTGCCCAGCCCGTGTTGCGGGATTTTAATTCGCGGCGGGGTCCATGATCAGAGGAAGTGGCCATGGCGCGGATGTATCACAGGCTGACGCAATCTGCTAGACCTTCTGCGTGAGTTCCGGTTAGACTCGGCGGATGGTGACGCAGTCACGAACCAAATCCCAGTTTGAGCGCATTGAAATGCCCGCAGATTCTTCCTTTGCCTGGAAGGACATGACTGGTGTGCATTTCACGGCCCCGTTTCATCACCATCCGGAGATTGAGCTGACCCTCATCACCGAGGGTTACGGGCAGCGGTTAGTCGGAGATACTGTGGAGCCCTTTCATTCGGGGGATGTCGTCCTTCTCGGCCCGCATTTGCCTCATGTCTGGTTCAGTGATGCCCGCTGCACCGTCTCCTCCGCCATTGTCATGCAGTTTCATCCGGAGACCTTTGGCGGCGGCATCCTGAAGGCACAGGAGATGGAAAGCATCCGCACCCTTCTGCTCCTGGCCGCGCGTGGCGTCGTCATCCAGGGGGAAACCGCGCAGGAAATGCAGCGCCGTCTTTCTGGTCTCGCCACGCTCACTCCGGTGCAGCGCCTCACCTTGCTGGTGGAGTTGCTGGAAAAGGTGGCTTTGACTGCTGACCACCGCTGCCTGGAGGCCAAGGCCCCGGAGGAAACCGTTTCACCCGTGGACCGGAAGCGGCTGGATGAGGTGCTACGTTACATCCACGCCAATCATCAACGCGCCCTTCCCCTGCCGGAAGTCGCCCGCGTTGCTGGTCTCGGCCCGGAATCCTTCAGCCGCTTTTTTCGTCGCGTTACCGGCCATACTTACATTGAGACATTGATCCAGATCCGCCTCGCCAGTGCGCTCGCCCTCCTCGGCGAAAGCACCGATACCATCGCCGCCGTCGCTTATGCCTGCGGCTTTGAAGACCTCTCCAACTTCAACCGCCAGTTCCGCCGCTCTTACGGTATCACCCCCAGCGAGGCCCGCCGCCGAGCACAGCCGGAGTAGTGAGGCTGTAGGTCATAGGGAAGGGGATCTGCCATAAGTCCTGTCCCCCATCTTTCCCGAAATGTGGGCACCGTTGCATCGTTCGTGATGAGCACACCGCCTGCCTCTTCACAGCCATGAAACATTTTCTCCTCGCCCTGTCCTGCCTGTGCCTTTTTACTTCCGCAGCGCGCGCTATCCCTGAGCCGCCGAACCTCATCCTCATCCTCGCCGATGACCTCGGCTGGGCGGACCTCGCCTGTTATGGCAATACCTTCAACGAGACGCCTCATCTGGACCGCCTCGCGCGGGAAGGCATGCGCTTTACCCAGTTCTATGCCGGCCCGGTCTGCTCCCCCACCCGGAGCAATCTCCAGAGCGGCCAGGACCAGGCCCGCTTTGGTATCACCCAGCACATCCCTGGTCACAAACGTCCCTTTGCCAAGCTCACCGATCCCGCCGTGCCGCATCAGCTTCCACTGGAGGTAGAGACCTACGCGGAACGTCTCCGCACTTCTGGTTATGCCGCAGGTTACTTTGGCAAGTGGCATCTGGGTGGCCCTGGCTTCGGACCTCAGGACCAAGGCTGGGAAACCGCCCTCGAAGCCAAAGGTCACACACAATCAAGCGAGATCTCCGGCACCGGCAAAGATCAGCGCACCACGGATTATCTGGCGGACAAAGCCATCGCATTCATCAGCCAGCACAAGGACCACCCCTTTGTCCTGCAAGTCTCCCACATCGCCGTCCACATCCCGCTATCCACCACCCCGGAACTGGAGAAAAAATACCAGGCTAAAAAGCCCATGCCCGGTTATCCCAGCAACCCGCAGTATGCAGGCCTGCTGGAGGAGCTGGACCAAAGCGTGGGCCGCATCGTCCAAGCGGTGGACCAGGCCGGTCTCGCGGAAAAAACACTCATCCTTTTTCTCTCCGACAATGGCGGCATTGAGCACATGCAAAACGGAGGCATCGTCACCTCCAACAAGCCACTGCGCGGAGAGAAAGGCACTCTGTATGAAGGCGGCATTCGCGTCCCCGCCATTGCCCGCTGGACCGGTCGCATACCCTCTGGCAGCGAGTGCACTACCCCTGCCATCACCACCGATGTCTATCCCACCTTTACCGAACTCGGCGGAGCCATTGCCTCCTCCCCACAGCCCCAGGATGGCGTCAGCCTCGCCGCCCTGCTGCGGAATCCCTCCGCCAAGATCGCCCGCGATAACCTCTACTGGCACCTCCCGCATTATCACCACAGCACCCCCGCCAGCGCCATCCGCCAGGGCAATTTAAAGCTCATCGAATTTTATGAAACCGACACCGTTGAGCTATACGACCTGAAAGCAGACCTCGGAGAGACTACGGACCTCGCTCAAACCCAGCCCGCCAAAGCCGCCAGCATGCGCTCAGCCCTGGCCGAATGGCGGCTCAAAGTGAATGCCCGCATGCCCGTGCCCAATCCCGACTACAACCCCGCCCGCGCCGACGAACTCGCCGGAAAAAAGAAAGGCGGAAAGAACGCAGACGCCGCTGAATAACTCGCCCCATCAGAAATCCCGCAGTCGCAAAGCGTCCTGGAGTGCGGTGAAAGCGCAGAGCGCATCACCGCTCATCTTTGACGGCGCTTGACGGCCTAACAGGTTGTGTGATACAAGATACCGCTAGGCCAGGGCCTTTCTGGTGGATTTGGCAGTGATAGGAACGTTGCGGTTCCCGCGCAAGCGGCGCTGCCGAGGCAAGAGACTTGCGTCTTGCCTCTCTGCGCCGCACTCCAGGACGCTTTGCGCCATGCGATGCTGGAAGTTTAAATTCGGCAAGTCCGCCCCTTGCGGAAAACAGGCTTGCCAAGATCTCACTCAGCGTGCTCCCACCGTCACACCCGGTATCTCCACGGGAAACAGCGCATTCTCCGTCACCTCCTTTTTCAGCATCTCTTCAGCCTGCTGGATCACCTCAGGATGCGTAGCCGCGATGTCATTCGCCTCCGCCCTATCCTGGGATAAATCATAGACCTCCCACGGCCCAGGTTTCTTCGTTTTCAGGTTCTGCCTTACCGCCTTCATATCCCCCAGCCGCACCGCCACTTGGCCACCATATTCGGGAAAGACCCACAGCAGCGGCTTCGTCCGCTCCTTCTTCTCACCGCTCGTCAGCGCAGGCCACAGGCTCTGCCCATCCAGTCCCTCAGGTGCTTTCACGCCTGTCGCCTCGCACAGCGTGGGGAACCAGTCCGCAAAGAAACCTGGCGTCTCATTCACCACACCCGCCGGGATACGCCCGGGCAGTCTGGCGATCATCGGGATGCGGATACCCCCCTCATACACGCTGCCTTTATAGCCCCGCAGCCCTGCCGTGCTGTTGAAAAACACCACATCCACTCCGCCCACATGAAAGTGGGATTTGGTGGACCTAGGATGCGTCGTCCCATTGTCACTGGTGAAAATCACCAGCGTCTGGTCCGCCACGCCTGCTTTCTCCAGCGCCTCCATCACACGGCCCACATACCCGTCCAGATCCGAGATCATCGCCGCATACCCTGCTCGTGGGCGTGGATGCGGCAGATAACCGCTTTCACCCCGATAGGCCTGCGTATCCCATTCCTCGGGAAATTTCTCCACCGATTCCCGTGGCGGATGCATCGCCATATGCGGCTCGATAAATGCCAGATAAAGGAAAAACGGCTTCGCAGCATTCCCCTCGATAAACTTCTCCGCCTCCTGGATCATCAGCTTCGGTGCATAGGTCTCGCCGATCCAGTCTTCCATCTTCACCTCGCCCTCCGGCTGCTTGGCACCGCCGGGGACAGGCTTTTCATTGATGACGATCTTCTCCGCATTCCTCCAAAGATAGGGCGGATAATAGCTGTGCGCTACGCTCTGGCAGTTATAGCCAAAGAACAGATCAAAACCCTTTTTGTTAGGCTCTCCCGTGCTCCCCACCGGCCCCAGCCCCCATTTCCCCATCGCCCCGGTAGCATAGCCCGCCTTCTGGAACACCTGTGCCATCGTCACCGCCTTTTCTGAGAGGGGATACTGGCCCTCATCGTATTCGGGCAGGACCTTCTTCGCTGCCAGATTTCCACGTATCTCCGCATGCCCCAGGTGCTTGCCCGTCATGAGTACACACCGCGCCGGGGCACACACTGGCGCACCTGAATAATGCTGGGTAAAACGGCTGCCCTCCTTGGCCAGCCGGTCCAGGTTCGGCGTCGGGATCTTCTTCTGCCCATAGCTGCCCAGTTCGCCCCAGCCCAGGTCATCCGCCAGGATAAAGACCACGTTCAAAGGCTTCTCCGCAGCCGGTGCGCAACCAAGGATGGACAGTCCTAAAATCAGGAAAAGGGAACACAGCGGTTTCATCCTTCCCTGAACGTTTCTTCAGGGGACGATCACACGTAAACTTTCCCGTAGGCTTCCTTGATTTTGCTCAGCCATTCCCCCTGGTCCATGGACCAGTATAAGTTGGAGAAAATCTCCACTTCACGATAACCTTTAAAACCCGTCGCATCCACCCAGTCGGAGATCTGTCGGATGGGGATGCACCCTTCACCCATCAGTCCACGATCATTCAGCAGATCCGCCGTCGGCGTCTTCCAGTCACAGATGTGAAAGGCAAAGAGCCGCTTCTGTGCCGCCGTCAGTTCGATCTGGTGCTTCAGCTCCGGGTCCCACCAAATGTGGTACACATCCGCCGCGATGCCTAGCATTTCAGGAGAGCCCAGTTCATCGCAGATATCATTGGCCTGCCGCATCGTATTCACCGCACTGCGGTCATCCGCATACATCGGATGCAGCGGCTCGATGCCCAGCTTCACTCCCGCCGCCTCAGCATCTGGAAGCACCGCTGCAATGCCGTCGGCGATCTGTTTTCTGGATTCCTCCAGGGATTGCCCCGGCACCGCCCCGCACACCAGTACGATCAGCGGTGCCTCCAGTTCATGCGCCTCCTCAATGCATCGGCGATTGTCATCCAGCGCCTTCTGCCGCCCCTCCGCCGTCGCTGACGGGAAGAATCCTCCCCGGCACAGGCTCACCACATCTAGCCCAGTTTCACGAGCATGACGGCCCACCGCAGCCGCGTCTCGACCTTCCAGGTTATAACGCCAGAAGGTGATGCCTCCCACGTCTGCCGCAGCATAACGTTTGATGCATTCTTCCGTGGACCAGTGCTTCGTGGTGATGGTGTGGACGCAGAGCCGGCTCATGAGCAGGATTAAGATTGAGGACTGCCTGTGTCTGTGCCCGCGATTTTCGTGCGCATGTCCGTATCGGCAGAGATGTTTTTGTAACGGGCAAAGTCCATGATGCCCAGGTTGCCGTTGCGGAAGGCCTCTGCCATCGCCATCGGGATCTCCGCTTCTGCTTCCACCACACGCGCCCGCATTTCCTGCGTACGTGCAGACATTTCCTGCTCCACCGCCACGGCTGCGGCACGGCGCACTTCCGCATTCGCCTGGGCGATTTTCTTGTCTGTCTCGGCCTGCTCAGCTTGCAACTTCGCACCCACGTTTTCACCCACATCGATGTCGGCGATATCAATGGAAAGAATCTCAAAGGCCGTGCCCGCATCCACTCCTTTGGTCAGCACCAGCTTGGAGATGCTGTCCGGATTTTCCAGCACCGCTTTATAAGAAGGGGCCGAGCCGATGCAGGTCACGATGCCTTCACCCACACGTGCCACCACTGTCTCTTCCGTCGCGCCACCGATGAAGCGGTCCAGGTTCGTGCGCACGGTCACTCGGGCACGCACTCTCAGGGAAATGCCGTCCTTTGCCACCGCATCGATTTTCCCACCGCGTCCCATGTCCGGGCTTGGGCAGTCGATCACCTTTGGATTGATGCTTGTGCGCACCGCTTCCAGCACGGTTTTGGTGGTGCCCTTACAGGCCAGGTCAATCGCGCAGGCGCGGTTGAAGTCCAGCGGGATGCCCGCCTTGTCCGCAGCGATCAGCGACAGCACCACATGCGTCACTTCACCACCCGCCAGATAGTGAGCTTCCAGTTGGTCCGTGCCGATTTTAAGCCCCGCCTTAGCTGAAGTAATGCGTGTATCCACGATCAGCGCATTCGGCACCCCTCGCAGATACATCGCCAGCAGGTTCACAATGCTCACCGGCGCATTCGAGATGCGTGCCCGCAGCCACAGATTGAAAAACTTGGCGACGATTAAGAACAGGATCAGCGCGACGATGATCGCACCGCCGACGAGGAGCAGTTGGAAGTTAGGCATGAGAGTTGGGTTGGATTACGGATGCAGGGGGAATGAGTCGTACTAAAAGATTGCCAGGTTCACTGCCGGTGATGCGCAGCAAGGAGCCCTCTGGGGCAAAACCGTCTTCACAGCGCACCTCGCGCCGCAGACCGCCGAAGTCCGCCCGGCCCAGAGGCCGCAGTTCCGTCAGCGCAGTGCCTTCGGTGCCGTTCGCCAGAGTCATCGGTGACTCCACGCTTGGAATGGATGCCTCCAGCGTGAAAGATTTCTGCCAAAAGCGGATCGCAAAATAGCGCAGCCACACCAGTTGCAGAATCACCGTGACTAGCACGATCCCGCACGCCGCCACACTGCGTCCCCAGGGCGGCCAGTGGGAAAAATCATCAGACACCATCACCAAGATCACCCCGGTCAGCACACACAGCGCCCCCAGCAACCCGGCCACCATGCCGGGCACAAAGGTCTCCAAAATCATCAGGAGAACTCCGAGGATTACTATGATGGCGACAGTCAGTACCATGGATAAACCGATCATGGCGGCTATCCCCCCCAGCGTCAAGGCACAGTCCCAAACTCCCCCGTTCTTGACGAGGGGCAGGCCACATAAAACACAACCCACACTTCTTATTTGGCCTCACTTCCCCACCGGACGATTACTTGTGAGAAGTATGGGTCTGTGCTTTGAATGCAGGCGTATATACCTCCGCTTTGAACTCCCACTCACACGCCGCTCTCATCATCGTTGGTCATGGCTCCACCCTGAATCCAGACTCCAGCGCCCCCACCCATCGGCATGCCGATGAGATCCGCCAGCGCGGCCTTTTTCGTGAGGTCGCCTGCTGCTTCTGGAAGGAGGAACCCTCCATGCGCGAGGTGTATGAATCCGTGGACAGCCAGGTCATCTACATCGTCCCCAATTTCATCAGCGAAGGTTACTTCTGCCAGCAGGTCCTGCCTCGCGAGCTCCGCCTGGATGGCCCCATCACCCAGCGTGATGGCCGCACCATCCATTACTGCGACCCCGTCGGCATTCACCCCAACATGACCCGCCTCCTCTTGCAGCGGGCGGATGAAGTCGCCCCCGGCGTCCCCCGGCGGGATACCAGCCTCATTATCGTCGGCCATGGCACCAATCTGAATGACAATTCCACCAAGGCCATCCAGGACCAGGTTCGCCTCATCCGCGAAGGCGGCTATGGCTTCGCCGAAGTCATCGATACCTACATGGAGGAGGCCCCCCTCGTCTCCGATTGGCACACCCTCACCACCGCCGCCAACGTCGTCGTCGTGCCCTTCTTCATTGCCGATGGCCTCCACAGCTTCCAGGACATCCCCGTCCTTCTCGGCATGGAGTCCGAGCCTGGCAAGGCCCTCAGCCAGATGGAAGTTTTCCGCCAAAACCCCATCCCCATGCACGGGCGCAATCTCTATTACAGCAGCGCCATCGGTACCGAGGCCCTCATGGCCGATGTCATCCTGGACCAAGTCCATGACTTCGATGCCAAGCACCACACCGCCCCTCAAGCTCCAGCCCCCATCCCTGGCGACCAGCTCCGCCAAGCACTCACCTCATGGTTAGGCGAAGACCGCCACATCATCGGCCAGGTCCACATCACCTCCGAATCTGGCGGCTTCCACCTCCGCCACCTGGAGGATGCCGACATTCCCGCCGCCCAGCTCACCCTCTATACCCAGCCCGCCGATGCCCGCGAAATCGCCCGCAATGATGCCCAGGGAGAATTCCGCCCCATCAAAACCGCCCCCACCCTCATTCGTGGCTGGCTTCTAAAACTGCCCGATCTCTCCTCCCTCCAGCTTGCGCTCGAATTTCTTTATCCCGCCGCCATCGGCATGGCCCTCGCCCAGGAAAAAGGCAACCTCCAGCCCGTCCCCCTGCGTCATTTGCTAGGCCGCCAGACCGGCATGTACCGCTTCGCCAACGGCATCACCGACACCCAGTCAGGCGAGATCATCGCCAGCTTTTGCAAAACCGAGACCAACTGCCTCCGTCGCATCGTCTGGCCCCTCGATGACTCCCAGCCTCTCCCCGGCCCCGCCGCCCCCAAGCTCAGCCTCGAGTCCGGCCAAGTCCCCGGCACCCCACCCACCCGCTGCATCCCCCTCCTCTGCATGGAAGCCTGCAACCACATCGTCTCCGTCTGCCGCAAAGTCGCCCGCGAAAACCATGACGCCAAACCCGCTGCCTAGTCCCCCGGAGCGCCGCCTCCCCCGTCCGCAACCATGGAGCGCCGACGACCCGTCGGCATAGCCCCTCGGAGCCCGGACGCCCCCGTCCGCCATGGAGCGCACGCGCCTGTCCCGCGACTGCGGTGATCTCGCGTGCCGTTCCTCGCGTCCTCGCGGGGAACCGTTCTCAAGTCCCCGTCCGCCATGGAGCGCCGACGCCCTCGTCGGCATCAGCAAGTCAGAAGATGAACCACAGATGCCACAGAGAGCACGGATGGTCAGAGGAAGAACGCGTCCGCCTTTCCGAATCCCGATCTGTGTCTATCCGTGACATCTGTGGTTGATCCGACCTCCCCAAACCCCACCCGCTGGTGCGGGCAGCTACACCGGAGCGCCCCGTCCGCCCTGGAGCGCCGACGCCCCCGTCGGCATCAGCAAGTCAGAAGATGAACCCCAGATGACCCAGAAAGCACGGATGATCCGAGGAAGAACGCGACTGCCATGGAGCGCCGACGCCCTCGTCGGCATCAGCACGCCCCGAAGATAAACCACAGATGACCCAGAGAGCACGGATGATCCGAGGAAGAACGCGTCCGCCATGGAGTGCCGACGCCCTCGTCGGCATCAGCAATCCCAGAAGATGAACCACAGATGGCCCAGAGAGCACGGATGATCCGAGGAAGAACGCGTCCGCCCTGGAGCGCCGACGCCCTCGTCGGCATCAGCAATCCCAGAAGATGAACCACAGATGGCACAGAGAGCACGGGTGATCCGAGGAAGAATGCGTCCGTGTTTCTGGATCCCGATCTGTGTCTATCCGTGCCATCTGTGGTTGATCCGACCTCCCCAATCCCCACCCGCTGGCGCGGGCAGCCACAAAACGGGCAATCCCTCATGCAGGCCATGGACCTCTGGGATTGGCGTGAATGAGCACGCCAGGTGAAGGGGCAGATTTCCAAAGAATGCATAAGCCCCGCTCTTTCCCTACGCCCCCGCATTCTGCATTCGACATTTCCCCTAATCCCTTTCATCCTCCGCCCCATGCCGCAGCAACCCATGACCCCAGAAGCCCAGGCCGCTTATAATAAAGCGCTCAAGAGGATTGAAGCGTGCCGTTTGATGGGTAAAAAGCGCGGTTCCTTGGATTTAACCGGTCTGCAGCTTACGGCCCTACCTCCCCAGATCGGCCAGCTCACCTCGCTGACATCGCTTAGCCTCTCTGGAAACCAGCTCATCAGCCTGCCTCCCGAGATAGGCCAACTCACCTCGCTCACAGCGCTTGATCTCACTGAAAACCGGCTCATCAGCCTGCCTCCCGAGATAGGCCAACTCACCTCGCTGACAGAGCTTTACCTCACTGAAAACCAGCTCATTAGTCTGCCCCCCCAGATCGGTCACCTCACCACGCTGACTGCGCTTGACCTTTATGGCAACCAGCTCACCAGCCTGCCTGCCCAGATCGGCGAGCTTACCTTGCTGACACAGCTTTACCTCGGTAGTAACCAGCTCAACAGCTTGCCTGCCGAGATTGGTCAGCTCACCGCGTTGACAGCGCTTCACCTCTCTGACAACCAGCTCACCAGCCTGCCTGCCGAGATCAGCCAGCTTACCTTGCTGACACAGCTTTACCTCGGTAGTAACCAGTTCACCCGCCTGCCACCCGAGATCGGCCGGCTCACCTCGCTGACAGAACTTTACCTTTCTGGAAACCGGCTCACCAGCCTGCCTGCCGAGATCGTCCAACTTACCTCGCTGACAGTGCTTTACCTCTGGAACAACCGGCTCACCCGACTGCCTGACGAGATCGTCCAGCTTACTTCTCTGACAGAGCTTGACCTCTCTAACAACCAGCTCAGCAGCCTGCCAGCCGAGATCGGTCAGCTCACCTCGCTGACATCACTTTACCTCTCTGGCAACGAGGTCAGCAGCCTGCC
>NZ_SOCA01000002.1:675710-886213 GCF_004364345.1 Prosthecobacter fusiformis
CAAACACGGTGCCAAGGACACCACCATCCGCCAGACCGCCATGGCCGAGCTGGAAGCCATGACACCCCGCACAAGCCAATGGCGCGAGGAAGAAGAAATCCCAGAAAAACACTGGATGTATAAAGTCGCCAAACGCTACTTCTATTACGACTTCGGCGTCTATAAGCAGCTTGATCCCAAAGCACATTCGCCGACCATTTGAGTCCCTGCGTTTTGTAGTCCCGCCTTCAGGCGGCATCGGGTGCAAAAGCCCCCTTGAATTTCCCTTCCTTATGATTTAATAGGTGTTCATGCAAACACCTGACGCGCCCATCAATCGTCCTCGGGGACGTGGTGCCGCAGCGAATACGGAGCAGCGTTTCTCCGCTCTCCAAGTCAGCTATGACCCTGGTGAAGAGCCCACCAAGGTGGTGACCAAGTTCTTCCAGGATCATTCCACCTCCATCATCAGCCGCAACAACAGCCCGGACATGCCCTTCGGTGCCAGCCTGAATCCTTACCGGGGCTGCGAGCATGGTTGCGCTTATTGTTATGCCCGCCCCACTCATGAATGGCTCGGCTGGTCTGCCGGCGTGGATTTTGAATCCCGCATCATGGTGAAAATGGATGCTCCCGCCCTTTTGCGGACCGAGCTGGCCAGGGACAAATACCTACCCGAAAGCCTCTCCCTCAGCGGCGTCACGGATTGCTATCAGCCCGTGGAAAAGCGCCTGGAAATCACGCGTGGCTGCCTGGCCGTGCTGGCTGAGTGTCGGCACCCGGTCACCCTCATCACTAAAAACCATCTCATCACGCGGGACGTGGATCACCTTGCTGAACTTGCCCGTTATCAGGCCACCGCTGTTTACATCTCCATCACCACCTTGGATGCTGACCTCGCTCGTAAGCTCGAGCCACGTGCATCCTCCCCCAGTATGCGCCTGGAGGCGATACGCATCCTTGCTGCGCAGGGCATCCCGGTGGGTGTTTCCGTGGCCCCCATCATTCCGGGTCTCAATGACAGTGAAATACCCGCCATCATCAATGCCGCCCGGGATGCGGGCGCGCAGTTCGCCGGTTATACCGTTGTGCGCCTTCCCTTCAGCGTCAAAGAAGTCTTCGCGCTGTGGCTGGAGGAGCATTATCCGGGCATGAAGGACAAGGTCCTCAACCGCATTGAGGAAACGCAGGGACGCACCCTCTCACATCCTGAATTCGGCAAGCGCCTCAAAGGTGTCGGCGTCTGGTCAGATCAGATCTCCCAGGTCTTCAAGCTCTCCATCAAACGTGCCGGCATGTTGCATCGTCGTTCAGAGCTGACCACCGCTCATTTCCGTCGCCCTCGGGATACTGGTGGCCAGATGGAGCTGTGGTAAGCCGGACCGCAAGCCGTTGCAACAAGCGGCCCTTTCCATCGTATTGAAGGGCCATGCTCCGCTCCGCCCTTTGCTTGTTGTTGCTCTCCAGCTCCCTGCCTCTTTCTGCTGCCGATCCAGTGCCGCCGGATGGTTTTACTGCCATCTTCAATGGCAGGGATCTCACTGGCTGGAAAGGCAGCGATGCATACTGGTCCGTTGAAGACGGCTGCCTCACCGGTGTCGCCGATGGAACCCTGGATTACAACCGCTTCATCACCTGGACGGGCGGGAAAGTGAAAAACTTCGAGCTTCGCGTGAAGGTGAAAGTCACTCCAGATGGCAACAGTGGCCTTCAGTATCGCGGCCAGGAGCGGCCGGACCTTGGTGATTGGGTCGTCACCGGTTATCAGTGCGATGTCGTGCCAAAGCGTGCAGACTACAACGGCATGCTTTATGAAGAGCGTGGCCGCCGTATTCTTGCCCATGCGGGAGAAAAAGTGGTCATTGATTCCCAGGGGCAGCCTTGGGTCGTGGGCAAGATGCCGGTCAAAGAATTCCCCGGCGGCGAATGGCATGACTACCGCATTCGTGTGGAAGGTAATCACCATCGTCACTGGATTGATGGCGTGCAGACCGTGGACGTGATGGACCTTGATGAAAAAGGCCGTGCTCTTGAAGGCGTCATTGCCGTCCAGGTCCATGTCGGCCCACCCATGAAGATTCAGTATCAGGACTTCTTTCTTCAGCACCTGCCAGATGACCTGCCTTTGCTGAAAACGGCGGATGCACCCCTTCCTGTGGATGCCATCAAGGTAGTTCCCCAGGGCGGCGGAGCCAAGAAAAAGGCCGCACCCAAGGCTTCTTAACCTAAGGATGACGGCCTTGATACAAAAGTGATGCAGACTGGAACGTCCGCATCACTTCATAGACAAATCAGCGAGCTTACTTGATCTCGGTTGCCCAGAGCGTCTGCCAGTCATCCAGGTTGTTCAAGTCCACTGCGCCAGGATTCACTCCACCATCGTCAGGCAGGCCAACGGCATCCAGGATGCCCTGGCGTACGTCATCACCATGGACATAACCCAGGATGGCCTGATTATGTTTATAGATATCAGCCTTGGTCAGCTTCACGCCTGGATAATTTTTCACCCAAGCCTCAAGCTGCACATAGGTTGGTTTGGTCGTGATGAAGGCCAGGAAGACATCTTCTGGAATGCCCAGGGCAGCCAGGGTCATGCCATCATAACCGTTGCCGCAGGCCGGATAGTCGGCGTGCAGTTTACCTGCGGCAGCCAATGAAGCTTTCAGCCACAGACGGGGCAGATGCAGAACGCCGAGGGGACCGGCCACGCCGGAAGAGATGAGAGGAACGATTTGGCTCATGGTTGTATGGATGACTGATTTAAAATGGGGAAGAAATCCGACTTTCCCCAGTTAGAACGTGTTCTACGCCTGCCATTGGTCAAGCGATGGCGGAAAACCTCACGGCGTAGTCTTTAAACGACGGTCCCTCGGCTTTTACTCTTGCTGTTTTTTGGCTTGGTAGGGGCACCGGGGATGCCTTCTTCCTGCAGGATGGTGTCCTGGGGTAGGGGAGCTGTTTCCTCGCCCTGCTTCGGTTCCGCCTCTGTGTAAGGCGTCTGCTTTTGATAGAGCTTCAGACGGCTTTGAAATTCAGTCTCCAGGCTTTTCCGTTCTTCAGGTGGCAGCTCCTTGTCCGCAGGCAGCAAGGCCAACGCTTTTTTCTGCCAAAGCACGGCTTCGAGGAATTCACCATTCCGCGCTAGGCAAGCCGCTTTAGTGTCGATCATTTCGTAGCGTTGTTCTTCACCCGCCTCGTCCATGATTCTCAGGGCACGGGTTGCCAGTTGCACCGCCTGTTCCCCATTGTGTAGATTTTCGTCCGGGCAGGTGGATAGAAACCAAGCCAGATTGTTCGCCGCCCAGGGATCTTCACTGCGTGCCGCCCGCTGATACCAGGCCCCGGCCCGTCGGAAATCCACGGGCACACCCACGCCAGTATAATACAGATTTGCCAGCCGACTCATCGCCGGAACGAAATCCTGCTGGGCCGCGCGCAGGTAAAACAGGGCTGCTTTGGAAGGACTCTTTGCCGTTCCCACACCGCGCTCATATTTCGCAGCCAGGGCAGTCTGGGCGGGGGCATGATTTTGCTCAGCGGCTTTTTCCAGCCATTCCGTTGCTTTCTCGGGATCTAGTTTGACCCCACGGCCCAGGTCATAGGCCATTGCCACCGCATGCTGGCCTGCGGCAAAACCGTTTTCCGCTGATTTGCGATACCACTCAAAGGCGGTGGCTTCATTCTTCTTCACTCCCACCCCCTCTTCGTAAAGAGAGCCCAGGACAAATTGGGCACGCAAGTGCTTTTGAGCGGCGGCTTTTTCCACCCATGTGACACCCTCGGCCTCATTCTTCTTCAGGCCTTCACCCGTCAGCAGACGAAGGCCCAGTTCAAACTGGGAGTCTGCATCCCCATTGTCTGCCCAGGCACGCAGTTCTTTATCGTTGATCATCTCGGACTGCTGGCCGGTCACGGTCAGGACGTAGAGGCTGACAAAGGCAAGAGAGAGAAGAAAAAGTTTCATGATTTAAGACACTACGTTTCGTGAATCGTGCCTACAACAGACAAACTTGCGTTCTGAATGCTCGATCATGCATGAATCGGGCCGCTTTTCATAAAAGCCGGGCGGCACAGGCAGCTTTATTTCATGCACGGACTGCTGCTGGCAGGTTGCGTCCGGCCTAGAAACGGCTATCTCCACGGCTCTTATGAGCGAATTCAAACTTCTTGTGACAGGCTGCAACGGGCGCATGGGCCAGGCGGTCATCAGTGCAGCCGAGGCCCAAGGCGTGGCTGTCGGGGCTGGTATCGACGTTGGCGGCTCCTTGCCAGAAGCTTTGGCCAAGTGCGATTGCACCATTGATTTTAGCTCCCACCATTTCACAGATGAACTGCTGGCCGAATCCCTGCGGCAGAATAAGAGCTTGGTCATCGGCACCACCGGCCACACCAGCGAAGAACTAGCACGCATCAAAGACGCCTCCAAGACCATTCCTGTGGTCTTTGCCTCCAATTTTAGCGTGGGAGTGAACACCCTCTTCTGGCTTACCCGCAAAGCGGCTGAACTCCTCGGACCTGACTTCGATCTTGAGGTGGTGGAGATGCATCACCGCATGAAAAAGGATGCCCCCAGCGGCACCGCTCGTACACTGGTGGAAATCCTCGCCGATGTGCGCGGACTCGAATACGATACGGACTGCCGCCATGGCCGTTTTGGTGATGTGGGGGCTCGCACTCCCAAGGAGATCGGCGTGCATGCCCTTCGCGGGGGAGATGTTGTGGGAGATCACACCGTCGTTTTTGCCAATATCGGCGAGCGTGTGGAACTGACTCACAAAGCCAGCAGTCGCGACACCTTCGCGGGTGGTGCGGTGCGTGCAGCACGCTGGCTGGAAGGCAAGCCCGCAGGTCTCTATGACATGCAGGACGTGCTCGGTCTGAAGTAATCAGCCTCTTCTCTCCCATGTCGGTCACCACCGCTTTTGGCATCGCCCTGGGCTCCAATCTGGGGGATCGCCAGGATCATTTGCAGCAGGGGGTGGAACAACTTTTGATGCGTATTCCCGGAGCGAGGCTCACTGCTGGAGCCTCTTTATACGAGACAGATCCGGTGGATTGCGCCCCAGGAACTCAGGCCTTTCTGAATACAGTCATCGAATTGGAGACAGACTTGTTGCCAGTCGAAATACATGCCCATTTGATCGCTGTGGAGAGCCTTTTGGGTCGCCCTGCGCAGCGTGAACAGAACTCGCCTCGTACATTGGATCTCGATCTGCTTTATGCAGGAGAATACCGGAGTATCGATCCCATATTGACAGTGCCGCATCCGCGTCTTCACCTGCGCCGGTTCGTCCTTCAGCCTCTAGCCGAAATCCGCCCTACTTTGCAACTGCCGGGTTTGGCCATGAATATCACCGAAGCTTTGGCCGCACTGGAAGATGAACCTGGTAGTGTGCGGCCTGCTGGGGCATGGCGTTATCAGCTCATGCCGACAGGCTAAGATTCGTGCATATTTCCATGTGATTCTTCACGCCATCCGCAGGTGACAGGCAGCCTGGATGAGGTATCCTGCCAGTGCCCCATGTCTGAAAGCCTCGACCTGCCCATTGCTACCCCCATTCTTTATCGTCCCAATGTCGGCATCATTCTGACGAATGCGGCCGATGAGATTTTCGTTGCTGAGCGGATTAACATTCCCGGTGCTTGGCAGTTCCCTCAAGGCGGCATTGATGATGGTGAGGATGCGGAGACCGCCATGTATCGTGAAATGGCCGAAGAAATTGGTGTCACCCAAAACAACGTTGAATTGCTGGAGCGCCGTGATGGCTACCGTTATGCTTTTGCCAAAGGCCGTCTCAAATACGGAATCTATGGCGGGCAGGAGCAGAGCTATTTCCGCTGTCGGTTCCTGGGCCAGGACAGCGATATTAATCTGGCCGCCACCCATCAGGAATTCAGCCAATGGCGCTGGATTCGGCCTGAGGAGTTTCAGATGGACTGGGTGCCAAAGTTTAAACGCGCTGTTTACCGGCAGGTCTTTTTGGACTTTTTTGGCTTGGAACTCAATCCGCCTGTGAGTTGACTTCTGTCCTCATTCCATGAACAAGGAACCACGCCAATCCAAAGCCCGTGCCGTGCTAGGGGCGATGACTTGGCGTATCCCGAAGGATGACTGGGCCTCTCCATGGAGTTTTGAAAATGAGTGGATCGCGCCTCCGGAAGATAGCAGCGCCAGCCTTAAAGATTTCAAGCCAGAAGCCACATCTGTGGTCACTGCAAAGCACCGAGGTGATTCATCATCAGATGCTGGCCTTGTACCGCAGATCACTCCGCACGGTGTTCTTCTGCACTTTGAAAAAGATGAACCGAAGGAAGTGATCCCCCCCCGGCCTGCGGCTATACCGCTTCCGCAGGCAAAGACTAACAAGCCAAGTGTTGAGGAAGATCCTTTTCAACTTCCTCTGGATCTTCCTCCAAAAAGAAGGCTTCCTGAACCTTTAAAAGAACGATCAGAACTACCGGAGACCAAGGTGGCAACGGTTACGCCCCTTACTCCCCATCGCCGGCAGAGGCTACCTCGGCGATCCAGTGACTTTTCGTGGAACTCACTCATTTCACTGGCCCTGGGCACTCTCGGATTGACTCTCCTGGCCTGGATTTATCTCCATGATACGCCGCGTGATTCTGATGAGGATCTGCGCCCGCAGGTCTCAGTGGACCAGACCCCCACCACTCAGGCGCCGGTCAAACTGCGTGCCTTTTTGAACTCCGTCCTGCCGGTGGAAGATATCAGTCTGCGCGCTCAGGCTCCGTGGACTTGGGAGACACCTGCACTTTCTTCCTTCGTCCGGGCCAATGGCACGGCCCTGGATAACCTGCGTGATCTGCTGGAGGACTATGACTGGCATCCACATCACTCAAGCTGGTATCTTGAAGACGCCAGCAATCACCCCAACTGGCGGCATGCGGCCTGTCTGTTGCAGGCCCAGGCGGCCTATCTGGCCCGTCGAGGAGATGAGGAGCCGGCTTTTGTAGCAGCCATTGATCTGGCGGAAATGAGCCGCCGCCTCCAAGAGGTGTGGGCTTGGTCGGGTTATATGCAGCGTGCGCTGGAACTCCAGACTGCTTCGGTGCAGATCCTGGGGGAACTGTTGAAGTCCACTCACCTGGACAGCGCCACCCTGGGCAGGTTTCAGGAGGAGTTTATCCAATGCCGACCGGATGATGACCTGATGCGGCAGGCCTGTGCGGCCTATTACATTCACGAGAAAAAACTGCTGCTCGGTCCGGCCAGTGGTGAACTGCTGGATACCATGCCCGACGGCCGTCTGCACCGCCGTCCTGGGCGTCTGTTTTTCAAGATCAATGAGACCCTGGGGCTCTTCGCTTCCGCTTTCCGAAATTTGCGGGATGAGATCACTCGTCCACCCTATACTCGGCTTTCGGTGGATGTTACATCCGTCAACCGCATCCGCCTGACCACTCCCCGCTTTTATCATCCGAATTCGAATGGGGAAGCCTACTTCAGTAACCGGATCGAGCCTCACTTGCGCCTGCCGGAGGAACATAGTCTTGCTCAAGCACGCCATGGTCTTGTCCGCTGCCTTTTTGCCATTCGTCGGTTTGTGGCGGATCAGCATAAACTACCTTCGCAAATCAATGACCTGACCCCCAAATTTCTCACCTCGGTTCCCATGGATCCTTTTTCGGGGGAGCCCTTCCAGTATGATACGGCTCGAGGGCTGCTTTATTCTGTCGGCAGCAACCTGATCGGCGAAGGTGGTCGTCCATCTCTTCTGCCAATGGAGGATGAGCGTGAGCCGACTCTGGAACTGGGCATCAAAATGGCCGTGCCAGTGAAGAAGTAAGTGCAGGATCAGACATGGGGAGAGCGGTTTTGCCTTGATAGCCATTAGGCTGGCTTTCGTTATGGATGCATCATGACGCCGGACTTTTTGAATGTCTCACGCCGCCAGTTCTTTGCCGAGTCTGGAATGACTTTGGGAGCGGCTGCTTTGAGCTCGATGCTGGCTCGGGATCTGCCAGCAGCGCAGGCGAGTCTGATCGGGCAGCCGGGGCCGCATTTTGCGCCCAAGGCCAAGCAGGTCATCTACCTGCACATGATCGGGGCACCGTCCCAATTGGATCTGTTTGATTACAAACCTGTTCTGCAAAAACATGACGGTCAAATGTGCCCTCCAGAATTGCTCAAGGGTAAACGCTTCGCCTTCATCGGCGGAGAGATGACCCTTGCTGGATCTCCGTACGAATTCAAAAAGCATGGGCAAAGTGGTCAGGAGATGTCCGAGCTGCTGCCGCACCTGGCGACGGTGGCTGATGAGATCTGCCTGCTCAAAGGCATGCATACCAATGAGATCAATCATGCCCCGGCGCAGATGTTTCTGCATACGGGCTTTGGGCAGGGCGGGCGTCCCAGCATGGGGGCGTGGGTGACGTATGGGCTGGGCAGTGACAATCGTGACATGCCTTCTTATGTCGTGCTGCTTTCCGGGCCTCCAGGTGGGGCGGGTACCACGCTTTGGAGCACTGGCTTTCTGCCCAGTGTTTATCAAGGGGTACAGTTCCGGGGGACAGGTGAGCCGGTCCTGTTTCTGAACAATCCTAAAGGGCATAGCCGTGCGGATCGCCGACATGTGCTGGATGCAGTGCGTGCCCTCAACGAGCAGCAGCTTGGTCTGGTGGGTGACCCTGAAATCTCCACCCGCATCAGCCAGTACGAAATGGCCTATCGGATGCAGGCCAGTGTGCCTGAGCTGATGGATATTTCCCAGGAATCTCAAGCCACGCTGGACATGTATGGTGCCCAGCCTGGAAAGGCCTCCTTTGCCAATAACTGCCTGCTGGCCCGCCGTCTGGTGGAGCGCGGAGTGCGCATGGTGCAGCTCTATGATTCCGACTGGGATCACCATGGCGGTTTGGATAAACGCCTGCGTGCCAAGACCAAAGATGTGGACCAAGGGATGGCTGCGCTTGTGCGGGATCTGAAGCAGCGAGGTTTGCTCGATGAGACGTTGGTCGTATGGGGCGGGGAGTTTGGGCGTACGCCGTTGAGACAGGGTACCAATGGCAATGGTCAGAAACTTTCCGGTGGCCGCGACCATCACAAAGATGCCTATACCATGTGGATGGCCGGTGGCGGGGTGAAAGGAGGCATTACCCATGGCCGGACGGATGAGATGGGCTTCAATGTCATCGAAGGCGGCGTGCATACGCATGATCTGAATGCGACGCTTCTGCACCTTCTTGGGCTGGATCATGAGCGGTTGACCTTCCGGTATCAGGGACGTGACTTCCGCCTGACGGATGTGCATGGCGAGGTGGTAAAAGGCATCCTTGTTTAGGCTTGGGGTTGTCATCACGGCCAAGCTCGGTTTATCGTTAGTGATGCCTTGCAAAGTTGAGACTTACGCAGACAGCCCCGATAGCCGGGAGGAACTGATTTCGTTCCTCGCCCGGCAGTTCTCGGAGGTGGCTGACTTGTCTCTGTGGAGGAGGCGGCTGGCGCACTGGTGGGATGAAAACCCATGTGCAGCGGATGTCCCCCATCGTGGCTGGGTGCTTCGTCATGAGGACCGGCTGGTTGGCTTTTTGGGGGTTATTCCGGCCCTGTATGCGTATCAGGGAAAACCGGTCACGAGTTTGATCGCCACTAGCTGGGTCGTGGAGAAGGAGCATCGGAACAGTGCGGTGCCGATGGCGATTCACCTGCAAAGACTGGGGCGTACGCATCTGCTGCTGGATACCACTCCGAGCCTGGAGGTACAGTCCATCATCTCCCGGGGCGGATGGGTCGGGGAGACGCGGGTCAGGCGTATATTGGTGCTGCTGGGACTGCCGGGCCGACTGGTGGCGAGGTATCGAGGGCGGGGCTGGCCTGTATTGTCCGCAGGCCGCCGTATAACGACGGATATCCATGTGGTATCCGGGGTGGTGCGGCCCTGGCAGCGGGAGGACCGGATCGAGAAGTGGAACTCCCTGGAGTCCCTGCGCTGGTATGCGGCGGGTCCGGCACGAAAGCATCTGTTTATCGGAGCGGTGGATGCGGAAGGTATGCTGACATCCTATCTCTGGCTGACGCCGAGGCGGCGTATGGGTCTGGCCTGCTTGAGCCTGCTGGAGGCTTTCTCCACAGAGGCGGACGATATGGAACTGGAGGCGCTGGTCGGGGTTTTGGTCCGCCGGGAGGTGGACTTGCCCGGGCCGAAGGCGGCGCTGATGTCGCTGCTGGCTTTTCCTCAGGACCCGCGCTGGGCGGGGGTGCCGGGGATGGCTCAAGAGGAGGCACATGTCTGTCATTTCCACTTCTCCCCACCGGCCTTGCTTAATAAGCCCAAGCATACGGTCATGGCCGAAGGTGACTTTGGCCTGTGACTGCATACGGGTTGAGAAGGGGGTGAGGGGACAGCTTATTCCTGGCTGAGCATGGCTTTAAGACCAGCGAACATACTAGTGGTCTCCTCAACAGACGGAGCCTCTTTCATGTGTTTGGTATAGTCCATCTCATCCACATAGGTGCGGTCCAGCTCGTCCAGGAAAGGGCTGGGGAGCTCGGCCTGACGCTGGCCCCATTTGGTACGGTAACGTACGTAACTGATGGTTAGGCGCTGGCGGGCGCGGGTGATGCCGACGTAGAAGAGACGGCGTTCTTCATCCACGCGGTTTTCATCATAGCTGCGCTTGTGGGGAAGGATGCCTTTTTCCAGACCGGGGAGATAGACGATGGGGAATTCGAGACCCTTGCTGGCGTGCAGGGTGATGAGGCAGACGCCCTTTTTCTTTTCGATGTCGTCCTTGTCCTCGCGCTCGTCATTGAGGCAGACTTCATCCAAAAAGCCGCCCAAGCCGTCCTTGCGGTTACGCTCCTGGTAATTGCTGAGCTGGGTGAGAAACAGGGACAGGCCGTGCTCCCAAGCGTGAAACTCCTCCGGCTTTTTGGAGAGCTTTTGCAGATATTCCATGTATTCGACTTCCTTCAGCAGGGCCTCGGTCATGGTGACGAGATCAGTGCCCTGGCTGCCGGATGTGGCGGCGGAGGTGGAGTATTTGGAAATGATGTCTGTGAACTGGCGCACGGCAGTGCGGGCCTTTTCAGGGATCATTCGCAGGAACTCGGGATCGCACAGGGCCACCCAGATGCTGTACTGCTTTTCCATGCTGCGGTCACGGGCCAATTCGGCGGTGGTGTTGCCGATGCCGCGTGAGGGGGTATTCAGGATGCGCAGCAAGGAGATGTCATCGTGCGGATTGTGCAGCACGGTCAGGTAGCTGAGGGTGTCCTTAATCTCGCGCCGGTCAAAGAAGCTGCGGGCACCGACCACGCGATAGGGAATCTTGCGGGCGCGGAAGGCCTGCTCGAGCATGCGGCTCTGCTCATTGGTGCGGAAGAGAACGGCAAAGGATTCCCAGGGTTCCTTGTTGGAATAAAAGGCGGTTTCCACTTCCTTGGAGATCATCTCGGCCTCCTCCACATCTTCCTCGGTGGCGATGAGGCGGACGAGGTCGTTGCCTTTGTTGCGGCTCCAGAGGGTCTTGACGCGGCGACCGATGTTGTTGGTGATGAGGCTGTTCGCCGTATGAAGAATGGGCGTGGTGGAGCGGTAGTTTTCCTCCAGCTTGATCACCGTGGGATTGGGGAAGAAGTTTTCGAACTCGGTGATGTTGGTGATCTCGGCACCGCGCCAGCCGTAGATGGACTGGTCGTCATCGCCCACCACGCAGACGTTGTAGGGAGGGGGTGTGAGGGCGCGCAGGAGACGCATCTGGAGGGAGTTCGTATCCTGGAACTCATCCACCATGATGTATTTGTGCCGCTCGTAAAGGATCTCGCGGACGACGGCATTGTCCTCCAGCAGCTTGACTCCGAGGCAGAGTAGGTCATCGAAGTCCATGGCGTTGAGGGCACGCATTTCATCCGCGTATTTTTCCGCGACGGCCGGGATGAGGTCCTTGGTGGGATCGCCCAGATCTTCGTCGTTGTTCTTGGCCTTGCTGATGCGGGAGAGGGCCACCTGCGGGTCCATGTTTTCCTCCTTGATGAGGAGGCCCTTGAGCACCCGTTTCATGAGGCTGATCTGGTCGCCTTGGGAATAGATGACGAAGTTCTTTTTATAGCCGACGTATTCGGCGAACTCGCGCAGGAGCTTGGCGCAAAAGGCGTGGAAGGTCCCCAGGACGACCTTTTTCCCAGCAGAGCCACGGACCATGTCCTTCACACGCTCGCGCATTTCGGCAGCGGCCTTGTTGGTGAAGGTGACGGAAAGGATGTTCTCCGGCTTGATGCCTTCATTGACCATGTGGGCGATGCGGGCCGTGACAACACGTGTTTTGCCCGTCCCGGCCCCGGCGAGGATCAAAAGGGGGCCGTGGATATGTGTCGCAGCTTCGCGCTGCTGGGGATTGAGAGTGCCAGTGAATCCGCTCATGAAAGGTGTCTGACTGGATTTGGACGGGCAGGGGAGGGATGCAAGAGGAGGTTTACGATCGCCGCGCGATTGGTGCGGGGAGACGGGGGAATGGGAGGTGGGGGAGTTTTAGACAGGATTTCAGGATGGGCAGGATTTACAGGACAGTTGTTGAGTGGTTTATAGTGGGGGGGGAAATCGTTGGTATGGATTTTATATCTATAATGGTTGTTTGGTTTCCGCCAAGATGGGGATGATTTTGATTTTTCCCCATTTGGGGATTTTTAGGTGTAAAACGTTGATATTCAATGATTTGCGCGTGGGGATTGGTTTCCCCATGATTTCCCCGCAGCTCCCCGTGGGGATTTTTGGGGATGGGGCAGGGGAATGATCATGGTGGAACTGTCGGCGCATTATTTTTGGAAAAGATCCAAGGCGACCCTGATGAAAGCAAGGGAGTACGTGCCCGACTTGGGCTATGTGGGGTGGATAGTGAGTGCGGTGTCTCGCCCTTACAGGGCTCTTGGCAACTGCGGGGGTGTCGTGCCTCTCTTCCCAGGGCTGTGCTCGCTTAGGCTCGTTTGCCCTGGGCTGCGTTGCCTCGCCCCTTTGGGGCTGATGTGGGATGCGTATACCACAGCATGGTGAACTCGGCTTTGATCACGCAATGTACTCACGGAACAGGCCGCCGAAGAGGGCGCTGATGAGCCAGTAGTTGCCGTCGAGGGCGAAGCGTTGGCCTGTGTAGAGGACGATGGCGTAGGGGGTGCCCTGGTAATAGAAGAAGAGGCCTTCGTGCTGGTAATCGGCGTAGTTGCCGGTTTTGCCGCCGAGGTAGGTGACTTCGGCGGGGAGGTATTTGTGGCCGATGCCGTATTGGTTGCGGCGCATGGCTTCCAGCATGAGCTCGCAACCGTGATCGAGGCGGTAGTTGACGCAGCGTTCGAAGAATTCGGCGTAGTAGCGGGGGGACTGGGCGTTTTCGCGCAGGGGGACGTCGGGGAGGCTGTATTTGGCCTCGAAGGTCTGCTCGTTGTCGTGTGAGATGCGGGCGAGGAGGGCCATCCAGGAGGCGTTGATGCTGAGATCGCAGACGTTGACGATGTGCTGAAATTCCTCGCGGGTGAGGCGTCCGGCGCGGGCATCCAGGAGGACGGCAGAAAGGGCGGGCTTGGGCATGGAGCAGCCGTTCATGACGAGATCGGCCTGGTGCTCGGCGAGGTAGGTTCCTGTGGCGAGGTTTTTGACGGCGTAACCGATGCGGGGGTCCCTTTTGCTACGGGTGTAACCGTGCTGGAGGTGATTCGTCCAGGCGAGGCCGAAGGCGGGCTTGGGGGCGCAGCGGAAGCTGGCACCGGAGACGAGGAAGGTCTGCTGGTATTCCCTGAGGGCGAGGGTGCGGCGGGCTCCACCTGAAAGGAAGGGGGTGCCACCACCTGCGGGGGCGAAGACGAGGCCGGTGCGGCTGACCTCACTGAGGGGAGGTAGGGCGCAGCCGGTGAGGAGGGCCGAGGAGAGGCCGAGTGCGTTTTTCAGCAGGTGACGGCGTTTCATGGCGGGCATGATGAGCCAGTTCAGACGAGGTTGGACGGGGTGACAAGTGCAGAGCCTGAAGTTTGTTTATGACGGGTCTGGTTAGTCGGGTCGGATTTGGTGAGTTTGGGAAATGGGGGCGCGATGGAGGATCAGGCACCGTTTCCGGTAACCTTCTGGGGGGCGGCGTATGGACTTCGCACGTTCAGGATCCAGCCGGATACTTTTGCGAAGGTGGACGGGAGATGTGGAGGCTGCGGTGTGCGCAAAACACATCCAACCTACAGTCCGGCAGTCAAGCGGGGCCAGCTTACTAGTTCTTCCGGCGGCGGTGAAGAGTGAGGGAGAGAAGCGCGAGAAGGAGAAGGAGGGCGCGGGATGGCTCAGGAACGACGACGAGGACGCCGTGGCTGAGGAAGAGACTGGTGTCCCAACCAAGGCCGGAGGAGAGCTGGAAAAGTTTGAGGTCCTGGTTGGTCTCAAGGCCGGTCTGGTAACGGGGGCCGACGTTGAAGCTGTTATTGGTTAGGCCAAGGAGGGTGCTCCAGTCGAGGAAGTTGAAGACGTCGCCAAAGTTACCGGTGTAATTGTCAGCCGCGATGATGGTGATGCCGCCATTAGCATTGAGGGTGAGGCCGTCGGTGACGCTGATGAGATCATGGCCGGTGGCTGCACCGGTCATGAAGGTGCTGTGGGCGGTGGGGATGTTATTCACCCAGGTGGCGAGGTCGCTGCCACTGAGGGAGGAGGCGGCATTGCGGGTGGTGGCACCAGCCTGGAGGGTGGCGCGGTCCAGGCGGGTGGTATTGCCGGAGAGTACGAGGTTGCCTGCAATGTTGAGGGTGCCGGTGAGATCTCCGACGGTGTTTGCGCTGGCGGCGGTGGCGTTCAGGCTGGAGGCTCCGGGACGGAGGGTGCCGTTAGAATTGACGCTGCCGATGTTGCTGCCCACGGTGAGGGTGCCGCCCGTTACTTTGAGGGTACCTGTTCCGGAGATGACTGCATCACTGGTGTAGGAGGATGCGGTGCGCGGGGTGAAGTCAAGGGTCGTATCGGTAGCGAGATTGAACCAGGCGGCGTCGTCCATGGTGCCGGTGCCATGGAGGGCGAGGGTGCCTTCGGTGAGGCGGACGGTGCCTGTATTGACGTTGGTGCCATGCAGGGCGAGGGTGCCAGTGCCTTCCTTGGTGAAGGAGCCGGTGCCGGTGAATAAGGCATCCGTTTGGAAGGTGGCGGTGCGTCCGGTATCGACAGTGTATGCGCGGAGGGCGGGATTGGTGGCGGAGCCGCTGCCATTGAGGCTGATGGTGACGTTTTGGTTAGTCTGATTGGCCCCGGCGATGTTTTGGAGGGTGCCTCCCTGCCAGTTCCAAGTGGCCGTGCCATTGCCTTTGCTGAGGTCCATGAAACGGATGGTGGAGGTGCCGGACTGGGTGATGGTGCCTTGAGTGTTGACGTTATTGTTGGTCCCTGAGGAGTAGTTGGGGTCGGCCATGCGGATGGTGGTAGCCTCAATGAGACCTGTACCGACGGTGAGGGTTCCGCGTCCATAGCCGTTGGTGCCAGTGGAATTGACAACACTGACGCGTCCGAGGAGGAGGAGATTGAGTTTCATGTCCACGGTTGAAGCACCGGTGAGGTTGAGTGTTGAAACGTTGTTTGTGCCGGTATTGGTCGTGCTGTCATTGTCGCCAATGAAGAGGTTGGCAGCAGTGCTGCCGCCCTGCTGGCCACGAAGGGTGAAGGACCCGCCGTTGCCGATAGTGACGTTACCCGATGCGCGGGCACCGCCGATGACAAAAGTGTCAGTATTGATGGTGGTAATGCCGGTGCCGAGGTTTATTGAGGAAGGACTACCGGTGTTGTTGACCGAAATCGGACTGTGGCCGACGATAATTTTGCCTGCGGTGATGTCGTTCAGTGCATTTGAAAGAGTCAGGATGCCGGCAGAGGTGCGAGTAGCGTCAGGGACGAGACCATAGTAGCTCCCAAGTTCAATGCTGCTGACATTGATATTAACTGAACTTGCGTTACTAAAATTGACCGTGCCGGTGGTGTTGGAGGTGCTTTTGCCAGAGCTGGTGTCGCGATAGCCAATGAGGATGAAGTCATCCCCTTCGCCGTTGCCAATGTTGACGGCTCCGCCGCTGACAGTGAGTGTGGCGGTGACGCCGGTGGTGTCGCCAAGGTTGCCATAAGCTCCGGCAACAACAAGCTGCTGTACATTAAGACCACTGGTAATGGTGGAAGAAATGGTGCCGCCGACGCCTCTGCTGGCAAGGTAAAGGCCTTCCATGGTATCCGGGGCGATGGTCTGGAAGTTCATGGCACCCTGGGTGATGAGTGTGGTGCCCGTGTAAGTGGGGGCGGAACTAAGAGTGAGGGTGCCAGTGCCGACTTTCGTGAGGCCGCCAGGGCCGTTTCCGCCAACGGGGCCAGCTAGAGTGACGTTGTTGCTTCCCACATCGAAAGTACTGCCCGCCGAGGTAATGCTGCCGCCAACACTGGTGACTGAGGCTGCGGCTGGGGTAAGATAGACGGAAGAGCCAAGAAGCTGGACGGTGCGGCTGGAGGCAGTGATGTCGGTGGTGTTCCCCGCAGCCCAACGCAGTGTGCCGCCGGAAAGACGGAGGCTACCGCTGCCGAGCGTGCCTGTGGTCTGGCCGAACTCAAGCACGCCTTCATTGATGGTGGTGGTGCCGGTGTATGTATTGCTGCCGCCCAGCACGAGGGTACCACCGCCGGATTTGGTGAGGCTGGTGGCTCCACCGTTGTCAGCAATGGCGGAATTTACCGTGAGGGTGGCGGAGGCTGGGGATGCGAGAGAGGAGGTGACGAAGACCACAAGTTCATCCGCTGTGCCTGCACTGGTGCCAGCCAGGATCTGGCTGAAGCCACCGAGGGTGGCGTCGTTTTCAGTGGCTCCGGCGGTAAACAGGAGTGCGCCACTGGTGAGTGTGAGGGTGCCTGTGCCGGTGAATGCTAGCGGAGAGGTACCCGCGTTATTGACAATGCGGAGGGCATTGAATGTTTTTTCCGTGAGATTTAAGGCGCTGGCGTTGAGGCTGAGATTGGTGGTGGCCCCTGCGGTACCGTAGTCGGTGGCGTATTCGGTTTCAGACAGAGGGCGGAGACCGAGGGTGGTGGCATAGGTGAGAAAAGAGCTGCCGACGCCGGTGACGCTGTTTTCTCCGATACCATAGGGGAGGATTTTGAGCGTGGTGACGCTGGATGTCTGGAGGGCGGAAGTGCTGGCACCGATGAGGGCGTCATTGATAGCCGCAGGAGTGGTAAAGGTAAGGCGAGAGGCCAGGGCAACTGAATTGGCAACGGCGGTGCCAGCGAGGTTGTTGCCTCGCACAAGGAGAGTAGAGCCATTGCTGCGTGAGAACGATGCGCTGCTGGCCCCAAAGATGAGGGAAGTCGTGGCTGCGGTGCTGCTTGTGACTTCCATCGTGTTAGACAGGGTGATGGTATTGGCACCACCTGCGAGACTGAGTGTGCCAGCGGTCTCAGCACGTGAACCATTGACTATGCTGGAGACACTGAGTCCGTCCCGAGTCGTGCCTTCGAGAAGGACGGCGGTGGCATCTCCGAGTTTGTTTTCAGATGTGCTATTGCTTTGAATAGAGGTAAAGGAACCGCCGCGAAGGCGAAGCTGACTGATTTCAGAGAATGCTGTGCCAGATTCAAGGGCGATGATGGATCCTCCTTCAATATCGAGATTTCCCGAGAATGAGTGGGCATTGGTGGAGAGGGTAAGCGTCCGGTTGCCGCGCTTGGTGATGGTTCCAGTTCCGGTAAAATTGCCGCGGAATTCGGTGTCCAGTGTCTGGTTGAGAATGAGATGCCCATTGTTTCCCAGACTGACCTCACCTGGACCCGTGGTCTGATTGCTGTCTATACTCTCGTTGCCTCCAGACAAGTTGCCGATCCCCTCTTTGCTACCGTTCAGATTCAGGCGGGCTCCGCTGCTGGTCATATTGTCGCCGGTGGCGAGGACGGTATTGCGAAAATCATTGATGGCATTGCCGCCAGAGACCTGAACATTGCCCTGGATGAGGAGGCTTCCGGAATAAGTATTGGAACCGGAAAGCTCAGTGAGACCGCTTCCCACAACAGTGATGTTTTGGGTAGCTGTAAGAGGCGTATTACTACCGCCTATGTTCGCTGAGATGTCTAGTTTGGCTGTGGAGTGATTGGTGATGATAAGATCATTGGTGGCATTGGTAGCACTGTTTTGAGTGAGGATCTGCCCGCCTTCGATGGTGGTATCCGCCGTGACGTTTTTGCTGAGGAGAATGGCGGATGAAGTGAGGGTGAGTGCTTGGGCGTTGTTATCGATGGTGAAGGTGCCGCCTGCAGGATCGTCGAGGATAAGGGAGGCGATGGAGGGGGTAACAAGGGTGCCGGTGGGGGTGCCATTGAGGATGATATTTTCACCGGTAGCCCAGAGGCTTTTGTCGTTTTGGGTGGTTCCGGCGAGGGCGACGATCTCATTGCCATTGCGGGTGGCCCACCGGGTACCGTTAATGGTGGCCCAGCCGCCGAGGAAACCAGCGCTGTTGTTGGTCACACCGCCTCCGACGATGAGATGAGTTTTGGAGGTGTCATTGCTGCGGATGTCCAGAGCACCACCGGTGCGGGTGATGCCATTGGTGAGAGTAAAAGTGAGGTCCTGACCACCGTTGCTGACGAGAGAGAGGATATTGCTGCCACTGGAGATGGCAAGGGAATGAGTAGTCTCGGAGGTGGCATTGGTGCTGTGGCTGCGCAGTTCCAGATGGCCGCCGCGCAATCCGGTAGCGGCGGAATTTGAAAGTTTGTTGTCGCCATTCTTGAGGCTGTAATCGAGGATGAGTTTACCGCGATCAATATTGGTGGCCCCCGTGTAGGTATTGGCACCCTGCATCATGAGCGTGCCGATAGATAGCTTGGTCAAGGTACCGGTGCTGTCTCCATTGATGATGCCAATGGTAACAAGAAGGTCGATTTCGGATTCACTGTCATTGATGACGAAGTTTCTACTGCCATTCAAAGACATGGTGGCGGCAAAGGCGTCACCCGTGGATGTGATCATTGCACCATCACTTGATGTTTGGACATAGACGTTTGTCGTGCGGTAATTGATGGCTGCTGCCGTATTATCCAGAGTGAGGGTGCCGAATCCGTTGGAACCAGCAGCCGCACCGGAGTTCCCGAAAACGGTTTGGCCGCTCGCGGTGTTGGAATTTTTGAGGATGACTTCACCTGCAAGGATGCGGAAATTATTCGTGAAACTGTTTGCTCCAGAGAGGGTGAGGGTGCCAAGGCCGTCTTTAGTGATGCCTCCGACGCCTGAAATGACTCCCTTCACTTCAGGATTGAGTCCTTCTGCGACGTTCAAGGTGAGGATGTAGGCAGAGGTATTGTGAGTGGTGGCAATATTTCCAAAGGTAACAGGACCCGTGGTGGTAATATTGAGAGTACGGGTGTTGGAACTGGTGATGTTACCTGTGAAGGCAAATCCGCCGGTGCCGCTGAGCGTCATCGTCCGAGTGGTGGCAGTGCCGAAAGTGAGATTTCCAGCGACGGTAAATAGGCTGTTGCTCTGGTTGTCCCAAGTCTGGGTGGTATTGATGGAGAGGCTGGAATTCAGCGTGTGAGCGGCTGCACCAGAATCAATGGTGAGCCCTGATGTCCCTAGCGTGAGAGTGTAGTCATTGAGTGTGCCCAGGGTAATGGCGGTGCTGGAATTGCCATTGAAACGGAGTCCCGCCAGGGAAGTGTTGGCACCCAGCGTGGCGATTTGGTGCGTGAGCGGGGTATTGGCGTTGAAGAAGGCAATGTCGCTGGACCCCGGTATGGCGGTCGCGGCCGTGGTGCGGCCTATGGTGGTCCACCAGTTGCCCAGGGTCTGGAAGGAGTTGTTTACATCACCACCCCAGTAAAGATTCGCCGCAGGTGAATGCGTGGTAACGGCTGAAAGGAAAAGCAGGGGAATGAGATAGGCGCGCAATGTCATGGGGGGAAGACAATGTAAATACGGGAGTCGAGTCCGTAACGGTGGCCTTTTCTCTATTCAACCCTTGAGATGCAGGGAGAAGATTTTTTATCGGTATCCTTTATCCTCATGGAGGGTCGTAACGGTGCAATTTGCAAACACCTAAGGTTAGGGCATGAGGTAATTAGAGACCAGCGGGAGGCGGTGTGGGTTTTTAAATTTTCGCGAGCGGGGCACAAAATTTCTTGTGTTTTCTGGTTTCAGGGTTGATAGTCTGGTCTTGTTGAATTCTTGTTCGTGAGAATTTAGTATTCAATAAGCATGCTAATTTATGGATTCTATGGAATTAGCTTGCGCTTACCTTTGGAGTTGATTACCTTTCACGCAGATATTCAAAATCTTTCGCTCAGCCAGACTTTCAGCTCCCACTTTATGTCCACCCCACTTCAACCTGAAATCAAGGATCACGCTAAACTGGCTGATTTTATCCTCTTCAGTCAGCGTGAGTTTTTGCTTAACCTTTCGAAGGAGCTGAACCGTGACAATATCTCTTTTGCGCAGTTTTTCCTGCTGAGCTATCTGGCCTCTTCTAAAGAGCTGACGATGACAGACATTGCCCGTAAAATGGGGCATTCGACAGCGGCGGCGACAGGATTGGTGGATCGGTTAGAGAAGCTGGGATACATGGAGCGGACACACGCGATTGATGACCGCCGCAAGGTGATGGTGCGTGTGACGTCAAAAGGACTGGACCTGGTGAGCCGCCTGCGGGATGAGCTTCAGCATCAGATCGCTGAGGCGATGACTGAGACCGATGCTACTGATGCGGCATCTTTTATGACTTCCTACCGGACGATGGATACGAGCATGGCCAGCCGTTAATTGAGCCAGCGAGTTGATTTTCAAATTTTGGCGCACGGAGCGAGTTTGCTTCGTGCGCCTTTTTCTTTCTGTGCCAGGATCCGCTCATGGATGATTCTTTGTGGATGACTTTTCCTCTGCTGGAGGCGTTGCCTGATTTTCAGCATCGCTTTATACTGCGGCACCCGACAATACCTGTGGATGCTGAGCGTGCCCAGGTGGTGGAGAGGTTGTGGGAATGGCATCGGCAGCAGGCGGTGGAGATGGGATTTGATGGGCAGGCACTCTGTACCGCTGAGCAGGTGCACGGGGCCGAAGTGGCGGTGGTGAATGAACCACTGAAGGACGCTATACCCGGAGTGGACGGGCTGATCACCCGTACTTCGGGGCTGGTTTTGGGAATCTATGTGGCGGATTGTGGAGCTGTCTTCCTGGCGGACCCGGTGACGGGTGCGTATGGAATCGTGCATTCAGGGAAGAAGGGATCTGAACTGGGGATCGCAGCTGTGGCGATCCAGAAAATGGTGGAACATTTTGGGTCTGATCCGGCGAATATCCGGGTGCAGGTGGGGCCATGTATACGCCCTCCTGCTTATGAGGTGGATTTTGCCGCAGGTATTCGCCAAAGCTGCCTCGCTGCGGGGATTTTGCCCGAGCACTATGAAGACTGCGGTGTATGCACATCCTCAGACTTGCAGCGTTTCTATTCTTATCGGATGGAAAAAGGCCGCACGGGACGCTTGCTAGCGCTGATGGGGCGCCTGGCGGTATAATTTCAACCAACCTTTATTGTGGAGCTATCCTCACCTGCAAAGATCAACTTATGGCTGCGTGTCTTGGGACGCAGATCTGATGGATTTCATGAAGTCGAGACGCGACTTTGCAAAATCGGGATTGCCGATACGGTACAAATTGATCTTTTAGGAAGTGGAAATGATGTGGAGCTTACGTGCAATGTGCCAGGGATTCCGTTGGATGAAAGCAATCTGGTGATGAAGGCGCTGCGCGCTTTTGAGCAAAAGACACGGCAGACACGATCCTGGCGAATCCATTTGGAAAAGCGGATTCCATCCGGTGCTGGACTGGGAGGCGGCAGCAGTAATGCGGCAGTGGTATTGCGTGCGGTGAATGAGCTATGTGGAAATCCGCTGAAATTGGTAGATTTACTAAAGATCGCCGGAGGCATTGGTGCGGATGTTCCCTGTTTTCTGCTTGATACACCTGCGGCGGATGGATCGGGTCGTGGGGAGCAGGTAACAGGGGTGGAATTTCCCTGGAAGCTACCCCTGGTGCTGATCAAACCGGCATTTCCGATCCCGACACCTTGGGCTTACCAGCACTGGAAGGATTCAAAAGAATTGCGCGGGGTATTGTATGGGCCGCAAATTTGCCCCTGGGGGGAAATGGTGAATGGGCTGGAGCGGCCCGTATTTGAGAAATACAGGCTGTTACCGGCCTTGAAAACTTGGCTGTTGAGCCAAAAAGGGGTGACGGCTGCACTCATGTCCGGCTCAGGATCGACGATGTTTGCGATCACTAAATCGGGTGCGGAGGCGGGAGCGCTCGCTGAAGAGGCGAGGCGCTGGTGTGGTGAGACTGCCTGGGTGCAGGCGACTGAGACGCTAAGTTCTATCGAGAATCCGGCGTAAAAAACAATTGGGGCCGGACGGCTCCCGATTCCGTCCGACCCCTTTTTGTTTGCATCAACCTCAACACTGCCTGTGTTTCCACAGGGGTGATGACAACAACCAATCACTCTCAAGACAGCTTTGGGGGACTACTCCCGCCATCACTGTTGATAGTTTAGATTCTCCTGCGTGGAGGATGTTGAAAGAAAGTGATTTTTTTATCCTGTTTTTTTCACAGGGTTATTTGAGTGTTGAGGATGAGGGGATTATGTAAAGGAGGGCGGCTTTCTTCTCCTCTTGAATGAAGCGACTGGGGGCGCATGGTGCCGTTGAGGCTGGTTGAAATGACACGATTTGCTTCCCCCCTAATTGCCATGTCTTATCCGACAGCTCTGAACGAGATCATTCAACTCTTCGAATTCCTGCCTGAGGCGGAGAGGCGTGATTTGTTGATCAATTATTCTGAGGCTGTGGCCGGTTACGCTCGAAATGAGGAGAGCTGCTATGATCTGGAGGATGTGCGTAAAGATGAGGAATGCACGGATACGGTGGGTGTGTTCCTGCGGGTGGATGATGCGGAACGGGTGTCTTTTGCCATTGAACTAGGGCCAAAGGTACAAACGCTGACCAAGGCGATGACGGTCATCCTCTGCCGAGGGCTAAATGGCAGTACGCTAGCTGAAGTATTGGCTGTGCCTGCGGACTTTGTGCCGCGCATCATCGGTGCTGACCTAGTGAGGCTGCGCAGCCAGACAGTTTATTACGTGCTCGGCAGGATGAAGAAGGCGGCGAAAATGTATGTGGAACAAAATCTGTAGGCCTAACATTAAATGTGGCTGCCTTTTTTCCTGACTTGAAGGACGGGTTTGAATCTGGTGAGGAACTGATCTTCAGCCTCAATATTGCCGATGAGGAAGATGCGTCCAGAAAGGGGCAACTGATAGTCCGCCGGCGGATTGATGACGCGTTGACCATCATCTTCTACGGCAATGATGGTGCAGCCTGTCTGGGAGCGCACTTGGAGCTCGCTGATCTTTTTCCCTGCCATGGAAGGCGGGATTTCAGCGGGGAAAACGTTGACGCCTTCAGCTAAAAGGAGGTGGTCTGAACCCCGGAGGATGTTGAGGATGGTGTTGGCCCCCATGGCAGCATAAGAGAGGACAAGATCTGCGCCCGCACGCAGGAGCGTGGGAACATTGCGATCCATCGTACTGCGGGTGAGGATCTGCCAATTGCTGCGCAAACGGCGAAAGAAAATGGTGAGGGCGACATTGGTGTCATCATCATGAGTTGTGATGATGAGAGTGGTGGCCTCACGGGCAAAGGCTTGTTTGAGCACATCCATCTCAAGGGCGTCGCCGATAACGGCATCGGGGATGGTTTTGACGCGCTCCGGCATTTTTTCAATGAGGCTGATGGAGCAGACGTCCATCTCACGCAAGGCGTGGTAGGTGGCCCGGCCGACACGGCCACCGCCGATGATGAGGACCCGCGGTTTATCCACTGAATGGGTGGTGAAGGTGGCATTGAACCTGGCCAGTTGTTCCTTGGTGCCGGCCACGACAAACAAGGTCTGTGCGGTGATGAGCTTGTCCGGCTCAGCGATCTCGAGACAGCCGTGATTCCAGGTGCCGATGATGCTGGCCCCTGTGAGGGCACGGATACGGCTTTGGGAAAGGGTGCTGCCGACGAGGGAGGTGCCCGCCGCCGAAGCTTCAGCAATCATTAGGCCGTAGATGTTGCCAATCACGTGAGCATCTGAATCGCGAATACTGATGCGGCGGGCGAGTGTGTTGCCCATGACCTCTTCAAGCCTAAGGGCGAGGGTGACGCCGGCGAGTTCAAGCACATCCCTTGAAGCATTGGAGGCTGCGGATGCGACGATGGGCATGTGGGGCACCAGTTCACGGGCAGTGAAGGTGACGTTTACATTGATCATGTCACTCCGGGTGGTGACAAGCATAGCCGCTTTCTCGATGCGCATCTTGCGGTAGGTTTCGGGATCATCCAGATCACCCACTGCGGATTTGATGCCACGCTCGCCCAGCTCCAGGGCCTCCGCGAGGGTGGGGCAGAGGACCACATAAGGATGCCCGTATTTCTGAAGCATCGGAATGAGTGCGCTGGCCACGGCATCATACGCGGTGAGGATGACGTGGTGTTCCATCGTCTCCGGTAGCTCACGGGGGGCTTTGGAAGCGGCCTGTGCCCGCATCCAGGGCGCATAGAAAAATTCGATAAAAGTAAACGGCAGCAGGACCAGCATGAAGATGACGCCGGTAACAAGGACCACGATGGAAAAGAAGCGGCCGATGTCCCCGGCAAAGGTGATGTCTCCAAAACCCAGCGTGGTCATGACGGTGAGTGTCCAATACAAGCCAGTGACCCACGAATGGTGCTGGCCTTCCCTCTCCATGAGGAGATGAAAGACGACCGTGAAGCCGACAATCAGCCCGAGCAAGACCAGGAGCAGCTTCACCAGTGCCTGCAGATTGGTGCGGCTGGTGCGATCCTGCAGGATGGTGGCGATGACAGAGAAGAGGCCCTTCATGAAGGGCTTATCTTCTGCTGCGTTATCTAATCATGCAATGGCGGGCTGGAGCATGTTGCCTCCATGAAGTCGCCAAAGTACCGCACTCAATCCGCGTTATCAATCAGCTTGGCGAATTCGTCGAAGAAGTACTTCGCATCATTCGGGCCGGGAGCGGCTTCGGGGTGATACTGGACACTCATGACGGGCGCTTCGCGATGGCGCATGCCTTCGACGGTGCCGTCGTTGAGGTTGATGTGGGTCACCTCGACATTTGAAGGGAGGCTGCCTGGATCAATGGCGAAACCGTGATTCTGGCTGGTGATGGAGACTTTGCCGGTGCGCAGGTCCTTGACGGGTTGGTTGCCTCCGCGGTGGCCGAATTTCAGCTTGAAGGTCTTGCCGCCGTAGGCGTGGCCGAGGATCTGGTGACCGAGGCAGATGCCAAAGACGGGGGTTTTGCCGATGAGGGATTTGACTTCTTGATGGATGTATCCGAGGGCGGCTGGATCCCCAGGGCCATTGGAAAGGAAAACGCCATCCGGATTCCGTGCCAGCACCTCGGAGGCCGGGGTGTGGGCAGGGACGACTGTGACATGGAAGCCACTCTGGCGCAGACCGCGCAGGATATTCCTCTTCATGCCGAAATCATAAGCCACGATGTGGTGGCGGGCCTCACCCAGGGGATGGAAGGCACCTTCAGGGCCACCTTCGCGGTTCTGGCTGGGGCTGGGGATGTCCCACTGGCGGCTGAGCTCGCTTTCGGGATCCCAGGTATAAATGCTCTTGGTGCTGACTTCCTTGACGAAATCACTGCCGCTCATGGGGGCGCTTTCCTGGGCCAGCTTGACGGCTTCTTCCACGGTCGCGACCTCGCTGGTGATGACGGAGCGCATGGCCCCGAGGGTGCGGAGGTGCTTAGTCAGGGCGCGTGTGTCGATGCCCTGGATACCGGGGATGTTGTGCTGCTTGAGGTAAGCGTCCAGAGACTGGGTGCTGCGCCAGTTGCTGGGCACATCGCAAAGTTCTTCAATGACGAACCCGCGCACATGCGGCTCGTTGCTTTCGTCATCCAGGGTATTGATGCCGTAATTCCCGATCATCGGGTAGGTCATGGCGACGATCTGGCCACGGTAGGAAGGATCGGTCAGGACTTCCTGATATCCGCACATGGATGTGTTGAAGCAGATTTCTCCCGTGCGGGTGCCGGGTGCGCCAAAGGATGTGCCTTCAAAATATCTTCCGTCTTCGAGTGCCAGGATTGCTTTCATTAAATGGGAAACTTGGGCACCTAGCGCCATTGTACGGGGAATGCAAGGGACGGATGAAAGGTCTGCAACTTGTTGGAAGGTTGTTGCGGAATACGGGAATCGGCCTTGCAGGAGGAGGGCGTTGAGGATTCAATTAAAGAAATGATCTCAAGTCTCATCGCAGGCTCCTTACGTGTGGCCACCGGGGCGCTCGCCCGCTGGCACGGTTGCGGCCCCGAATTGCGCCAGCGAATCTATTTTGCCAACCATACCAGCAACCTGGACGGCCCCCTCCTCTGGGCCAGCCTGCCCACCCCGCTCCGAGTGCGTACCCGAATGGTGGCCGCCCATGATTACTGGAGCGTGGGAAAACTGCGTCCTTGGCTGGCCCAGCGGGTATTTAATGCTGTGCTCATCGAGCGGAAAAAGCCTACCGCCGAGTGCAACCCTCTCAACACCATGCTGGAGGCCATGGGCGACGACCACTCGCTGATCATTTTCCCCGAAGGCGGCCGCCAGACCAGCCCGGAGCCGGAACCTTTTAAGGCGGGTCTTTATCACCTGGCCAAACGCAGGCCGGAGGTGGAACTAGTGCCGGTGTGGATGGAAAATCTGAATCGCATCCTGCCGAAAGGGGAAATCCTGCCCGCACCGCTGCTGGGCAGCCTCGTCTTCGGCACGCCTATCCGGCTTCAAGAGGAGGAGACGAAGGTGGACTTTTTGGTGCGTGCCCGTGAATCGGTCATCTGCCTGCGGGGAATGTGCGGTTAATACTTTTATGAATTTCGATCACGAACTGACTTGTCTGATTGCCGGGGTGGTGGGTGTCCTCATCATTGCCTCATTGATCACGCGTATTCTTTTGAAAAAGGCGCGCAGTGAAGGGGCTAGGATGACTCTGGAAAATGTGGCGGCACGCACCCGGGCCTGGTGGGGGATGGTGATCATTTTTACACTAGCCATCCTGATGGGCATCACGGGTACCGTTATCCTCTTTGGCCTGCTGTCTTTCATGGCGCTGAGGGAATTCATCACGCTGACGCCAACGCGGCCGGGTGATCATCGGACTTTATTCTGGGTCTTCTTTGTGATCACACCGCTGCACTATTGGTATGTGCTGGATGAGTGGTACGGAATGTATTCCATTTTCATTCCGGTTTATGCCTTCATGTTTGTGCCGATGAGGAGTGCTCTGGCGGGAGATTGTGAGCACTTTTTGGAGCGATCGGCGAAGATCCAGTGGGGGCTTTTGATCTGTGTTTACAGCGTCAGCCACGCGCCCGCGCTGCTGTCCCTGCAGATCCCGGGGTATATTGGAGAGAATGCCAAGCTGCTGTTCTGGTTTGTCATCATCGTGGAGATCAGCGACGTGCTGCAATACGTGTGGGGGAAGACCTGCGGTAAGCACAAGGTGGCCCCCAAGGTCAGCCCGAACAAAACTTGGGAGGGGCTTATTGGTGGCGGACTGAGCACTGTGGTCATTGGGGCTTCGCTCTGGTGGGTGACGCCTTTTACGCTGATGCAAGCAGCAGCGATGACTGCCATGGTGGTGCTACTGGGCTTTTTGGGCGGGCTGATCATGTCCGCCATTAAGCGGGACCGTGGGGTGAAGGATTGGGGGCATGCCATCGCGGGACACGGCGGGGTGATGGACCGGCTGGATTCGCTAAGTTTTGCGGCGCCGATTTTTTTCCATGTGACGCGGTATGCGCTGATTCCCCCAAGCGTGATCGTACTTCCTTAACAAGGCTTGGTTTATCGATCTCTGCTGCATCCTGCACTTGTCCCCGCGCCTCAGTCGCATCATAGAATCCCATGCCCGAAGACGAATATTCTCCCATGACCCCCTCCCAGGTGCGGCAGCTCCGTGATGAACTGGACTCTCAGGGAAAAAAGCTGGTCTTCACCAATGGCTGCTTTGATCTCCTGCATGCCGGGCATGTGCGCTATCTGAATGAAGCCCGGGCGCTGGGGGATGCGATGGTGGTGGCGCTGAATTCGGATGAATCGGTGCGAGAACTCAAGGGACCATCTCGCCCCATCAATCCGGAGCATGATCGTGCGGAGGTGATGGCGGCGCTGCGTGCGGTGGATGCTGTGGTGGTCTTTGGCGACAAACGCGCCACCGGTTTGATCGAGACGATCCGTCCGCACATATATGCCAAAGGTGGCGACTATACGGTGGAGTCTCTGAATGCGGAAGAGCGGGCGGCTTTGGATGAGGCCGGTGCCAGCATCCGCATCCTGCCGCTGGTGCCAGGACGATCCACGACGAAAACGATTCAGCGTATGAATACAGATGGGGCAGGGGATCGCTTGCGCATCGGGGTACTGGGTTCTGGTGAAGGATCGAATTTCCGTGCGATCCTCGCCGCTATCGCGGCCGGTTCTCTGCAGGCGGATGTCTGTGTGGCGATTTCGGATCAGGCGGATTCGCGTTTTTTAAAAACGGCTAGGGAAGCAGGTATCCCGGCCATCCATGTGGACGGCGGACCGAATCCGCGCCGCTATAACGATGCAGCGCAAAAGGAGATTGCCGAGCATCTGCAGCGTGCGCAGGTGGATGTGGTGGTGCTCATTGGATTCATGCGAATTTTGAAGGAGCCGACGCTGAGCCTGTATGCGGACCGGATCGTGAATGTGCATCCCTCCCTGCTGCCGAAGTATAAAGGGGCGAATGCGCCGCAAATGGCGATTGAAGCCGGGGATACGGAAACGGGCTGCACGGTGCACTTGGTGACGGCGGAGATTGATGCCGGCCGCATCCTGGCAAAGGCGGCGGTGCCTGTGCTGCCGGGGGATACGCCGGAGACTTTGCATGGCCGCATCAAGGAGCAGGAGCACAAGCTGCTGCCGGGTGTGCTGGCGCAGTGGAAGAAGTGATGTGGCGATGCCGACGACTCGTCGGCGCTCCATGTTACAGCTTCGGGGCTGCGGGCTTGAGTGGGGGCTGCTGGCTGCTGATGATGCCGTGGACTATGGTCGGGCGCTTATAGATGGCATCACCACAGGCGATGAATAGCTCGCTCAAATCTTTGCCGCCGAAGCATACGTCATGAGCGGGCTGGGGTGTCGGGATGATGAAGTTGACACGGCCCGCCTGATCGCAGACCTGGATGCCGAGAGAGGTCGCGACGTAGAGGCGGCCGTCGGTGTCAACGCACAGGCCTGATGGGTTCTCGAGGGCAGGCAGACCGAAGGTTTCCAATTGATAGAACTTCTGCCCACTGCGAATCTCACGGCTCGTCGAAATGGGGAAGCTGTAAACAAAACTGTCTTGTTTGGCTTTCACATAGAGCACAGTCTGATCGGGTGACAGTGTGGTGGAGGCAAATTCAAACTGCTGTGCCGACGGGGGCAAAGGCTTTTGGAGGTTTCCATGGAGCAGTGTTCTAGCGTTGTGCTCGTCACTTAAAGTTATGCTGCCATCCATCTTTGCCAGGAGCACAGCACCGGTAGGACTTGATGCGTCCACGTCGGAATGCTTCTCCCAAAGGTTTTCGGTCACCACTTCATACCCTTTCCACTTCGACTCGTGTTTCGGGTTCGCTTTCACATTGATGTCTGTCTGCCAGTCCCTCCATAACCAGCGCATCACATCGGGAAAAATCTGACTGGCATGCTTTTGGTTATGTCCGCCTTCGCCCCAGGCGTGATCGACGTCGTAACCGGCCCAGGTGAGGCTGCGTTCCATCATCTGATTGGCCATCCACCAGTCACCGCAATAGAGGTTGTTATCTCCGGTGCCGCTTTGCAGAAAGATGCGCAGAGGCTTGGGCTCAAATTTACGGACGATAACAGGGAGCTGGTCTGCACCATGGATGCCCACATACGTTCCTACGCCCGTGAAGACGCGGCGGAAGCGGTCTGGCCGATGCCAGGCCACCATGAAGGCGCAGATGCCACCACTGCTGTTGCCGGAGATGGCGGCGTGGTTGGCATCGTGGCTCAGTTTTAAATCATGCTTCTTTTCGATCTCGGGCAGGAATTCGTTGATGAGGAATTTTGAATAGGTGTCTGTGATGCTGTCATACTCATAACTGCGGTTAAACCGGGGCAGGGCGTTGTCATTCGCGGCGGGAACGACGCCGGGCTTGATGAAGATGCCGACGAGCGGTGGGATGTCTTTTTTGGCGATGAGGTTGTCAAAGACGACAGGAGCTTTGTAGATGACACCGTCCTGAAAAACCATGAAGTGGACGGGCTGACTTTTGTCGAAACCGGCTGGCAGATAGATCTGATATTCCCGCGCTGTACCAGGGAAGACGCTGTTTTCCTGAGCGGTATAGATGTCCTTGAGCAAGGTGCCTTGAGCAATGCCCGGCTGCGGGTTGGAATCAGGCGTGAGGGGGAATTCAGGTTCGGCTGCCTGGATGAGCAAGCTAGTTAAACAGAGAAACAAAAGCGCAATTTTCATGAGGAGATGATGCTGATTGGAGAACGGAAATGGGAGGAACTTCCTGCACAGAGTTTTTTTTGTGATAACGAACCGGCATGGAAGTAATGCCGGAATGAGATTGTTAATCTGGTTTAAACTGACGGATAGGGCAGGCGAATGAAACTTCTTACCGCAACTTTTCTCTTTGGAGTCTTGTGGCTGGCTCTCATCACCGGGATGCATGGCAAGCTCAATTTGAAGTGGTTTGACACGAAAATGCAGGGGGCTTCATCAGTCGAGAAATCCAAGATCGGCTTCCTGCCGGTGACGTGTCACCTCACCTGCCCGGTGACGGATTTCATTAACAAGGAAACCACCGGAGAAGGCATTTTTGAGCCGGTGCGGTTCAATGGCTGGCCGGAGCTTAAAGAAGCCTACCTTTCCGGCTATACCCCGGCGACTTTCATCCTGGCACCCATGGCCATTGCGCTGAGGGAACAAGGGGTGCCGATCAAGATTGTTTATCTGGGACATCGCGATGGCAGCGCGGTGATGGTGCACAAGGATTCGAAGATTTACCGGATGGAAGATTTGCGTGGGAAGAAAGTGGCGGTGCCGAATCGTTATTCCAATCAGAGACTGCTGATCTTTCGCGCTCTGAAGCAGGCGGGCATGACGGTCAAAGACATCGAGTTGGTGGAAATGCCTCCGCCGGACATGCCTGCAGCGCTGTATTCCAAAGCAGTGGATGCCATCTCTAGCGGAGAGCCATTCATGGCGCAAACGGAGCTGGACGGATATGGGCGGGTGCTCTGGCTGACGAAGGATGTCTGGCCTAACTTCATTTCATGTGTGCTGGCTGTGCATGAGGACATGATTAAAAATGATCGGGCGGCGGTGCAAAAGCTGGTGGATGGCATCTCCAGCAGCGGCAAGTGGCTGGATGAAAAGATGGACCACCGCATGGATGCGGCTCAGTTTGTGGCCAAAAACTATTACAACCAGCACCCGCGCCTGCTCACCTTTGTGCTGAGCAAGCCGCCGGACAGAGTGAAATATACGAATCTGGCACTCCGAAAGGCTGACTTTGAAGAGATCGAAGAACTGGGCCGAGAAGCAGGCATCGTGACAGGCAGTGCACGTTTTGAAGACTATACCGATGTCTCCTTTGTGCCGGATGAATCCCTCGTGAAGCCCTATGTTTTTGAAGGCGTCGGCAAAGAAAAATGAAAACGGTGAACTCCACACTTTGTCACCTCACCTCGCATGAATAAATCACTTCGTGGTACGCTGTTACCTGTTCTCACTGGATTCGTCTTCCTCGCGCTTTGGCACGTTTTAGTAAAAATATCGGGCAGTGATCTTTTCCCCACACCCTTGGATGTCGCCAAGGGAATCAGGGAACTTTTTGATAAAGGTCTGTTGCTCAAATACATTGTGGCTTCGCTTTTCCGTGTGAGCTGGGGATTCATTCTTGCGGTGGTCGTTGGCGTGCCGCTCGGCTTGGCGTTGGGTTGGTTCCGGCCTGCCTATGAGGCGCTGAATCCGATGATCCAGATCATGCGTCCCATCTCGCCCATTGCCTGGATTCCTGTGGCCATCCTTTGGTTTGGCATTGATGACACGGCACCGGTCTTTTTGATCTTCCTGGCCAGCGTATTTCCCATCACCGTTTCCTCCATGGCAGCGGTCCAAAATATGCAATTGGTGTATTTGCGTGCCGCGCAGAACTTTGGTGTGCAGGGTTCCCAGCTTTTTCGTCGGGTGATCCTGCCCGCTGCGCTTCCTCAGATCATCACGGGCATCCGTATTGCGCTGGGCATCGCCTGGCTAGTCGTCGTGGCGGCGGAGATGATCGCCGTGAACAGCGGCTTGGGGTATCTCATCATTGATGCGCGCAACGCTGGCAAACGCTACGACTTGGTGGTCGCCGGCATGGTGATGATTGGGTTGATCGGGCTGGTGCTGGATCTGCTGGTGCGGCAGTTGGAAAAATTTGATGAGGTTCGCTGGGGCTATGGACAACGCTAAAACACTTATACAGGTCCGTGATTGTTGGAAGTCTTTCCCAGGTAAATCAGGGGAGATGATCCATGTGCTGGAGCGCGTGAATCTGGACGTTCATGAGGGGGAATTCGTCTGCATTGTCGGGCCCTCCGGCTGTGGGAAATCCACACTGCTGAACATCATCGGCGGCTTTTTCAAGGAAACACGTGGAGAGGTGCGCGTTGCGGGGGAACCTGTGACGGGACCCAACCCCAAACGCATCTTTGTGTTTCAGGAGAACGGTGTTTTTCCATGGCTGACGGTGGAGGAAAATGTGGGTTTCGGCCTGATGTCCAGGCCTAAGGCGGAGCGTGATGAACGGGTGGCGCACTACATTGCGATGGTGGGGCTGAAGGGGTTTGAAAAAGCGTATCCGCGCGAGCTTTCAGGAGGCATGCGCCAGCGGGTGGAGATCGCGCGTGCTTTGGCGGCCGATGCAGAGGTCCTGTATATGGATGAGCCTTTCGGCGCGCTTGATTTCCTGACGCGGCTCAAGATGCGCGCGGATCTGATCCGCATCTGGCAGGCTGAAAAGAAGACGATCATTTTCGTGACGCATGACATTGAAGAGGCGGTGCAACTGGCGGACCGGGTCGTGGTGATGAGCCGGCGCCCGGCCACCGTGGCAGAGACGGTGACGGTGGAATTGCCGCGCCCACGTGATCTGGACGCGCCTGGGTACTTGGCCACTCGTGACCGCATTTTTGCCATTATGGGCATGGATGTGCACAGTGGTGGCGACTTATCGCATTAAAGCATCACAGTGATGCGTTAATTGAATCACAGTTGCATGAAGTGCAGGCGTAGATCTTTGTGCATCTCCCTTCTTTTAAACGTTTCACATGAATTCCAATTACGATGTCCTGATCATTGGCGGTGGCCCAGCCGGGGCCAGTGTGGCCACCATTCTGGCGGAGCATGGGCATCGTGCCCTGGTGATTGAGCGCGAAAAATTTCCTCGGTATCATGTGGGTGAATCGTTGATTCCCTTCACGTTTGGACCGCTGGAACGGCTCGGCATGATCCCGAAGATGAAGAAGAGCCACTTCATGAAAAAGTACAGCGTCAGCTTTGTGCAGCCGGACGGGCGGCGTTCCCAGCCATTTTACTTTCACACGCGCTACGATAAGGAAACGATTGCCCAGACATGGCAGGTCCTGCGTTCAGAATTCGATGAAATGCTGCTGAACAATGCCCGCGAAAAAGGGGCTCATGTCCGCGAAGAAACGACCGTCGTGCAATTGCTGAAAAATGACAGCGGTGCGGTGATCGGTGTGGAAGTGAAGAACAAGGATGGCTCTATGGAGCAGCTTTATTCTCGGCTAGTGATTGACGCCTCTGGCAAAGAGGCCTTTGCTTCCAGCCGCCAAGGCTGGCGCGTGGGGGATCCGTTTCTAAACAAGGTGGCCATCTGGACGTATTACAAGGGTTCAAAGCGTGGCGCTGATCTGGATGAAGGGGCAACGACCATCGCTTTTGTGCCGGATAAAGGCTGGTTTTGGCACATCCCTCAGCACAATGACATGGTGAGCGTGGGAATCGTGGCCGAGGGTAAATACCTGACGCGCGACGGCGTACGCGATCCCGGAAAAATGTTCCAGCGTGAGATTGGCGAAAACCAGTGGATCAAGGATCATCTCTCCACTGGAGAATGCACGGGGGAATACTGGCTGACGAGCGAGTATAGCCGCCATTCCAAGTATGGGGCCTCACCCGGCCTGCTGCTGGTGGGAGATGCGTTTGCATTTTTAGATCCTGTTTTCAGCAGTGGGGTCATGCTGGCACTGAAGAGCGGGGTCTTGGCCGGGGATGCTGTGCATGAGGCTCTGTTGGCCAATGATCCTTCCCCTGAGCGCTTTGCTGACTATGGAAAACAGATCCGTGAGGGCGTCGAGAACATGCGCAAGCTGGTCTATGCTTTTTATGATCCTAATTTCTCCTTCAAAGATGTGGTGATGAAGTATCCGGAAGCGGGCGCAGAGCTGACGGATTGTCTTTCAGGTGACCTCAACAAGGACTATACTCCGCTCTGGAACCGTATTCGCGAGTTTGTGAAACTGCCGGAAGATCTTCCTTATGGAGTGCCCTTGGCGGCATGAGGTCGTGCTTTTTTGATCAAGGTAACGACCAACAAAAAGGCTGCGATGGCGGCCATACCGATGAGGTTTTCTCGCAAAGAAGGCGGGAAGATCAAAAAGAAACCTGCATCTTTAACTAGAGCGGCAAAGCTGCTCACGCAAAAGGGCATCAGGAAGAGGCGAAAAGTGACCCACGGGTCCAAGGGTGCTTTTTTTGCACCACTGGGCCGTGTGCTAATGATGAGGGCGGCACCGATGATGGCGCTCAAGCCCAAGGACGTGAGCCAGATCTGCGGACGGGGATCAAAGTGCGCGGTGATATTCACCCCATACCAGATGGCATAGCACCAGAGGATCACACGACCCGTGGACAGTTCTTGAAGATAGTGGAGCAACCCATGCATTGAATCATACCACTCAGCAGGAAGTGGACTCAGAGAGCAAGCGAATTTCCAAGGGCCACTTTACCATTAGGGTATCATTGCTGGCATGTTCCATTCCGAGGCTCCTGAGCGCGGGATGATCTTCAAGAAGAAGCAGCGGTGGGCAGGAATGAGGAGAGTGGCACTCACATCAGGAACGGAGGCATTGGCTTTCGGGCTCCATGCTCCCGTGGTGCCGCTTTGACGCAGCCAGTAGATCTCATACGTGGATGAGCCTGGAGTCTGATCCCCGGTCCAAAATTGCAACTGATCCGCCACGGAGCTGTTTCTGCCGACGGTGAAGCCATGAGTGGCGGCAAAGCGGAGCTGCTGGGGTGTGGAGTCCACGGGCCAAGGGAGAGCCAGCAGGTTGTGAGTCTGGTCCAGCGGGCGAACAAAGGCACCGGTGCGCACATGTCCGGTGAGGGTATAGGTAACAGCGCGTGAAGCGAGCTTGACCATAACGCCTGTGCCCGGAGGGATGATTCTGGCGTCTGAGGTGGCGTTTGCGGCTGCGCCGACGGTCTGCCATTGATGACGTGTGGAGGAAAGCTCCAGCCAGCATGTTTCCCAGACATTCTCTTTGAAGAAGAGGACCTGATCAGCCTGCGGATAAGCCATGGCTCCCTGAAGTTGGGACTTGGGGAAAACTTGGTTCAAAGTGACATGCGGGCGGATCACGATCCTGGCTCCGGCAATATCGGCGGGCAGAGTCTGGAGGGTCGAATGAGGTGAATTAAGATCCAGCGTGATGGTTTGACCACTGATGCTAAGAACGTCATAACGATGGCCTGATTGGGACCCATCGCGGACTTCGAGGTAACAGGGAATATTCTCAACAGGCAAGATGGTGCCTTCCACATTCACCGAAGTGGCGGAGGCATTCGCCACGAATCCGGAATAGATGGGCGCATTGACCCAGCTTACTCCAATGGTCTGGGTGCCTGGAACCAAGGCCTGGCGCTGCCAGCACTGGGGAGAGCTGGCGGCGGAGATGCCACTGCTGTGAGTGACGCGGAGACGCACGATGCCACGCTGGAGAGACTGACCCGTCAGGTGACTGAGACCCGCCCAGGTGAGCTGCTCTTCATTGTTGCCCAGGTCGGTCACTGTCGGTGCCAGGGCCAGCGGCTGCCAGGTCTTCAGATCGGTGCTGCTTTCCAGCTTGAAGCTGACATTGGTGATGAAACGTGGCCGAACCAAGTGGGCATCTACGCGACCTTCTGGGGTGGTTGTCAGCCACCAGCCAGCATCATAACGGTCATTGCTGTTCAACGCGTATTCGATGAGGTCATTGACATCGTCACCATCAAAATCGCGATCTTTGGCATTGGAAGAGCCGAGGGTGCCATCGGACGGATTGCTGCCGCCACTGCCTTCGCTACCAGAGGCGGGTGGATTACCGACAATCTGGACGTTGTCAAAAGTCGCGGTGCCAAGTTCAGCTGCACGGGAAGAAGTCAGGGCCAGTCCCACATACAGGGTGGATGGCATGTTTTCCAGGCGCACCACGCTGACCGTAGTCCAGCTAGTGCCATTGGCTGAAGCATAGGAGGTGAACGTATCCCCCTCACGCACCAGTCGCACCCAGTTGTTAGGGGCTGCGCTCAAGGCCGGACCACCCGCGTAATTGGCAGCAGCATTGGCACCTGACCTCCAGACAAAACCGAAGCCGTTGCCTGCCCCTGTCGGTGTGGTGAAGGTCATGGCATAGCGGGAACCGGCGGTCAGATTTTCACGGAACATCACGCCCGCTTTCCCCCACGGGTTCTGATTCGTCTGGCTTGTCACGCGTGCGCGGATTTCACCATTCCCGACGAGCTGGCTGGCAGCATAATGAAAACCATCGGCTGTGAAGAAGATGTCTTCGCCTGAGCCCTTCATCGTGTAAGTGCCCGTGCTGGTGTTGTAACTGGTGGAGCCTGCCACCAGTCCGTTGCCGATGTCCTGGCCTTGCAGGCTGATCACCACGGCTGGTAAATAACTAACTACAAGTGTGTTTGAGGCCGTGCTTGGAATGGCGCTGCTGTTTTGCGCTGAGCCAGCAGGCAGAGTGATGGTCACGTTGCCTTCATTTGTAGGAGTGATGGTCAGGCTATATCCTGTGCCACTGCCGATCAGATTAGAAGCGGTGCCATTGGTGACATTAAAATCTGTGGGTGCCAGGCCGGTGACGTTTTGAGTGAACTGCGCCTGAACGGTGAAGCTGCCTGTCTCAATGGCGGATGCTGATGAGAGGGTGACTGCGGGTGCGACGGCACTCTGTGCCCCTACGATCTGCACATTGTCAAAAGTAGCCGTGCTAAGCTGGGTGCGTGAGCCGGAAGTAAGCCCGAGTCCCACATAAAGGGATGAAGGCAGGCCACTCAGAGTCACAGTGTTTACTGTTGTCCACGATGTGCCGTTGGAGGAGGCATAAGCGGTGAGAGTATTACCCACACGCACCAGGCGGACCCAGTTGTTCGGTGCTGCCTGGAGGGCGGGGCCAGCCGCATAGTTGGTTGCGGCATTGGCCGTTGGTCGCCAGACCATGCCGAAGCCGTTGCCTGCACCCGTGGGGGTGGTGAACATCATCGCGTGGCGTGAGCCGCCCGTGAGGTTTTCGCGGAACATAACTCCGGCTTTGGCCCAAGGATTCTGATTGGTCTGGCTGGTCACACGGGCGCGAATTTCACCATCGCCATTGAGCTGGGTCAGGGAAAACTGGAAGCCATCCTGATTGAAGTAGATGTCCTCACCAGCCCCTTTAAGGGTATAAACGCCTGCATTGAAAACCGTTGAGCCAGTCACCTCGACTGAGCCGACATCCTGGCCTTGAAGAGAGACAACGACTGGGGGGGAATAAGTGACGCTGAGTGTATTCGATGCCGTGTTGGCGATAGCACCTGCATTAACCACCGAGGAAGCCGGAAGAGTGATGGTGACTGCTCCTGGGGCAGTTGGAGTCAGGGTAAGGCTATAGCTGGCACCGCTGCCCGTCAGATTGGAAGGTGAGGCATTGGTGATGGTGAAATCCGTAAGGGCTAGGCCTGTGACTTGTTGGCTAAATTGCGCCTGCACAGTGAAGGGGCCTGTTTCCAAGCCCGATGCAGCGCTAAGGGTGACCTCAGGTGGCAGCACTGTCTGAGTGCCAGTGATCTGCACACGGTCAAAGACGGCTGTTGTGCTCTGGTTCATCTGACCGGAGGTGGCGGCAAGACCGATGAATACCTGGCTGGAGAGGCCGGTAAGTGTAGCACTGCTGACAGGTGCCCAGGCATTGCCATCGGCAGAGACGTAACCAGTCAGCACATTGCCTGCACGGACGATGCGGACCCAGTTGTCCGGCACGGGATTCAGTGCTGGGCCTTGAGCGTAATTGGTCGTCGCATTGGCGGTGGGCCTCCAGACCATGCCGAAACCATTGCCAGCAGCCGGAGGTGTGATGAAGGTGGTGGCATGGCGTGAACCTGCGGTCAGATTTTCACGAATCATGACGCCCGCTTTTGACCAGGAATTGGTATTGCCAAAGCTGCGTACACGGGCGCGAATTTCACCATCGCCATTGAGCAGCACCTTGGTGAAATGAAAGCCGTCTTCTTCGAAGAAAATATCCCTCCCTGATGCAGTGAGTGTATAGGTGCCCGTTGCGGAATCAAAGGTGGTGGAGCCAGCCATATTCAGCTCTCCGATGTCCTGGCCTACCAGCACCGGGGTTGTTGGTGGAGTGGTGGTCTGGAAGGTGCGGCTGATGACATTGGAGACTAGGTTGCCGACGTTCGAAGCATCCTGAGCAACGTTGGCCGCCAGACTGAGGGTGACATTGGCGGTCGGTGTAACGGTGAAACTGAAACTGGAGCCGCTACCCGTCAGGGCACTGACGGTGCCTCCGGTGATCGTGATATCGGTCAGGGCGAAACCGGTGACTGGAAGGCTGAATGTCGCGCTGACTGTGAATGGTGTATTGACGGTCTCCGGTGCAGTGCTGGCGAGGGTCACTGTGACTGGCACTGGAGCAGCGGTGGGGGCATCATCAATCTGCTGAAGGTAAGCCGTGAGCTTGCTCAAATCTGCCTCCGTAAGGGTGACGCCGTTGTGTGCGCGGACAGCATCCGCCAGTGTGGTGGCAGATCCGTCATGTAAGTAAGGAGCGGTGCCCCAGAGGCCACGCAGAGTGGGGACATCGAAACCAGTCAGAGCGCCATTGAGGCGCTTGCCGCTCGATGCTTTGCGGGTGCCGATGTCACTAAAGACATTGAGTGCACTGTTGGTGAAACCTGTGCCGCTGTGGCAACTGGCGCAGTTTTGCTGGCGGAAGATTTTTTCACCTTCCACAGCGGTGGCTGTAAGGCTGCCATCGCCGCTGCGATGCGGACTGCGTGGTTCTGTGGTGAGTGATTTTACATAGGCCGCCAGAGCATCCAGATCTGTACTGATACCGGCTTTAGAATCGCCCAGCGGCTGGTTGCGTGTGCCGGTGTTGAACTGAGCATCGCTCATTAATCCAGTACCACCGGCGAGGTTGCGAATCTGGCCTTCAAAGTCATGCACTTCATCAAAGTTTCCGGACCAGTGCAGCATCCCTTGATTACCATGACCACGCAGAGTGATGGTATTACGCAGACCTTCGCCAAAACCTGTGAGATCCCAGGTGCGTCCGTCATGACCACCGTCGTTATGGCAGCCTGCGCAGGAAATGTATTCCTGGAGGGCCACGCGGCTGTCGAGAGCATCGTAGAAGAGCTGCTTGCCATTCAAAAGCTGGGGAGTCAGCTTTTCGGTAGAAACAGTGCTCACGGTAGCGACCGTGGCCGGGAGCTGTCCGCCACCGCCAAGAATGCCGCTGACGTCATGGACCGTGACAGTGCGGTCCATAAAATTTTGCACATACAGAGTGCGACCATCTGGAGAAAGGGCGAGTCCCTGTGGGGCGCGACCCACGCTGAAGCGCATCAACTCCTCTTCAGAACGGGCATCCACAATGGCCACCGAACGGCTGCTTTCCAAAGCGACGAAAAGATAACCACCCCAAGGATCAAAGGCGGCAGCGCTGGGAATGCCGGCATTGTCAAAGTCCAGCCGGGCAGAAGTATCTTCAGCCTGAGTGGCCAGATTGATGCGGCTGGCGATGGCACGCAACGTTTGGTCATGATTCAGGCCCACTCCATTGCGCAGCGTACCACGCTTGATGTTATCCTGTTTGGAAGGAACCCAGGCGGAAAGACCGTCGGGAGAGATGGAGGCAGCACCCAGGTAGTTTGGGATGCCACTGGCTGAGGTGGGGGTGTCTTCAGCATTGCTGTTTTGCAGGATGATGGTGCGCTCGATGGCCAATGAACTGGCGTTGACGACGATGACTTCGCCACCTTTGCCAGCCGGATTAGGGGTGGCTGTGTTTTCACCCGGAACTGGAGGGGAGATGAAACGGCTGATGTACAAGCGTGTGCCATCGGCACTGACAGATACATGGCGCGCATGTTGGCCGACTGTCTGGGTGCTGAGCGTGGCACCTGTGGCGGCATTCAGTTTCAAGAGTTGTCCGCTGCCTTCCAGGACCACATAGGCCGCACTGCCGTTAGGGTCAAAAGCAAGGCCGAAAGGGCGTGATCCACGAGGCAAGGCCACTGTGGCTGCCACCGCATAAGTGCTGCTGTTGAGGATGGAAAGAGTCGCGCTTTCCACATTTGTCACCCAAGCGCGACCATCGGGAGCGATGGCCACGCTGCGGGGGGCGCTGCCCACGGATGTTTCAGCCAGTTTGGCACGGGTCATAGCATCAAGAATCGTTACGCTGTCGCTGTCAGGATTCACCACCCAAACTCGGTCATTCCCTGTCGCACGATCTTCAAAAGCGATGCTGGTAGAGTTCGTGGGTTTTTTAGCCGTGAGCTGCGGGTGAATGACTTGGTAAGCACTCGTGGAGGTAACGGCGCCTGTGTCATCGGTAGCCGTCAAGGTCACGAGGAAACGGCCAGGTGTCGTGTAAGGATGCAGGACGAGGGTGCTGCTGCTGTAAGCAGTGACCGGAGTACCATCGCCAAAATCCCAGCGATAGCGTGGATTGGCTCCACCACTGCTGCGCGGGACAAAATTAACACTGACGCCAGCCAGCACGGGTGTGGTGACTAGCGGCTGCAAGGTCAAGGTATTGCTGATGGTCCACGTAAAAGTGGCGCTGACCGGTGTGGTATAACCATCGGTGACGGTGACGGTAGTCGTATAGATGGCTGCTGCTGTCGGTATGCCAGTGATAGCTCCAGTGCTCGAATTGATCGCCAACCCGGCAGGCAGTCCAGTGGCGCTGAAGGTGAGGGTGTCCTGATTGATATCTGTAGCGTTGATGGGGAGATTGACAGCGATGCCCATGACGCCGGTCTGCGATCCAGGACTGGTGAGGACAGGAGCCGTCGGCAGCGCGAAAGCATTGCTGAAAAAGCTCCAGCTTAGCACTTCATGGGTATTCGTACTGCCACCTGTGGCACCGGAGAAACCGATCCACGCATTCGGGCCCACTGAGGCGGGCAGGTCAATGTTTGGTACGGTGAGAACAGGAGTTGCCGGCCTGGTGGTCACCACTCCCTGGGCCAAGTAAATCCGCAGTGTATTGGTGGCACCATCGTATTCCGCCCAGAGCGTATGACTGGCACCGTTTTCGAGATCAAAAGGAGCTGTATAGGTACCGAGGTGAGGAGAGACGATGCCATTGGCCACGACTCCAATGTGATTGGCATTCGGATCCGTTCCTCCGGCGTATGTATCCAGCTCAATCGCCAAACTTTCCATAATGCCTTCGTAGCCCAGTCCACCACCAGGGCTGCCAAGGGCATCCGCACGATCATTCTGGATCATGAATGTCATGCCATCGGCACCGTCTCCGGAGCCGTTCATACGGAAGACGAACCGAGTGCTGAAAGAGGTGCCATTGGAAAGGGGCAGGGGAGTCTTCAAGAAAGCTGTGCCTGCCAGATTAGCTCCATTCGGCGTGAGCTGAAGAATGCTGCCGTTGACGCTGGCGCTGCCGTTGAGCTGAAGGGAGCTGTTGCTGCCGGTGAAGCTGGCAAAGTCATGGGTGACATTGGCTGGCGTGATGGTCCAGTTGAAGGTGGTGCTGGCGCTGGTGATTCCATCCGTCACCGTCACACGTGGTGTGTAAGCACCCGTGATGGTGGGGGTGCCGCTGATGATGCCGGTGGTGCCTTGGATGACCATGCCGGGAGGCAGTGAAGAGGCGCTGAAGGTCAGGGTGCCATTGCCTGGGGCCACCCCATAGATGGCGAGGACTGTCGCGGCATTTTTAGCACTGAACTGGTCACCCGGACTTGCGATGGAAACGGTGGTCGCGGGGTCCACCTGAATGATCTTCGACTCTGAATAGGCTCCGCTGGATCCAATGCCAAAGAGCATCCAGTAGCCTGGGGTCATGACATTGATGTTGGCATGCGCAGTCACGCTGTAGATGCCTGGGGAGGTTTCAGTAAAAGGCAGGCTGAGATAGCGCAGATCCGTATTCATCGAATGCGTCTGCGAAGACATCTTGATGAAGCTAAACTTGGTCAGTCCAGGGGTGGCCTGAACGGTGAAAACAGTGCCTGGGCCGATGTAGCTGGGGGCCTGCTGAATCACTGGCCGCACGGCAGCAGAGCCATCCGCAGCGAACAACATCGGTGGCGTATAAATCTGGGCATCGCGATGGTCGGCACTGTTGCCTGAAAGGCCACCCCCGCCTGACCAGACGCGGCCATCCGGCAGCAATAAGGCCAGGGAGTGATAATTACGCGGCACGCTCATGTCGGTGACTTCACGCCACAGACCAGTGGTCGGGTTCCAGATCTCGGGGGAAAGGATGCTGCCGGTGTCATTGAATTTGAGGCCTGATGTATTGCCACCGATGACCATCACTTCGCCGTTAGGCAGAATGACGGAGTTCACAAACTGGCGCACATACTTCATGGAAGCGGCAGACTTGACCACTGGGGTGCCGCTGCGGATATCAATGGTGAAGGCCAGATTGGTGCTGGTGCCAGTGGAGCTGTCGCTCGGATTCGAATTGGTGTTCAGCGAGCCGCCAGCCACTAGGATGCGGCCTTCATCGTACATCGCAAAGCAGCCTTCCTTGGGGAAATGGGTGCCGGGGACATTGACCCCGCTGTAAGTCAGGCTGCCATTGCCAGCCGTCGTCACCCAGTTCATCTGGCGGGTAGGACCGCCATGGAAAAGACGTCCGTCGGGTGCCACAACCATGAGCGGATGCCAGCGGGTGACGTAGCCAGGCTGGCTGACGACTGTCGCCCAATTGATGCTGCTCAGGCGTTTCCAGCCGTCAGCGGAGGTCCATCGTTCAGCGGTGTTGGTGCCACCGTCTCCCGTGACTGTAAAAACGCTGCCATCTGTCATGGCCACGCTCGTGTTGTACCAGCGGCCATCATTCATGTTCGGCAGGGCAGACCACTGACTGGTGCGCCAGTTGAAAATGCTGCTCAGACGCACGGTATTGCGCCCGCCGTTGACCACCACGCGACCATCCGGCAGCATGGAAGTACCACCGCAAAACATGTCATGGCGGTTGTTGTTGATCTCCGTGAAAACACCAGTCGCCGGATTCCAAACGGCAGCATAGGTGAACTCGGCTCCGACCGGGAACGTCGTGCGCTGGTTTGATGAAAACGTCAGCAGCCTGCCATCCGGCAAGGTGGCGGCTGTCACGGGGATGTGAGGGGTCCAGCTGATCACCGGACCCCACTGACCGACTAGGCTGCGCTGGGTCGGTGTAGGCGCTGGGCCTGTTGGGGAGATGAAAGCTGGGGCCAGCATCTGGGCATCTGCTGAAAGCTGATCATCCAGACCGTGATCATCCGCAGCGAAAGCCAGGCTGCTGAGAAACAGCACAGCTGTGAGGCAAAGGCGGGAGTAAAGGAACTTCATCATGGGCGTTGAGCGAGCTTGGTCTTGGCTGGGTCGGCGATGAATGCCTCATCAGTGAGCGTTTTTAGAAAGGCGACGAGGGCGGATTTTTCCTCGGTGGTCAGTTGCAGACCGGCATCGGGATGCTTGGCCAGATTAGGGTCCAGAGTATCACTGCGCTTCACGCCACTGCTGTAATGCTCCACGACTTCCTCCAGCGTGGTGAAACGACCATCATGCATGTAAGGAGCAGTGACCGCGATGTTGCGTAGGCTGGGGGTCTTGAACTTGCCCTTGTCCGCCGGATTGCCTGTTACTATCATGCGCCCCAGATCTGCCGGGGTGAGTTCAAGACCATTGTTCTTGAACTGATGATCTGTAAAAAGGGTGCCTCCGTGACAATGGAAGCAGTCAGCACCGCGCAGTCCACGGGCGGGGTCAAACTCAGTGACGAAAAGTTGGAGTCCGCGTTTCTCTTCTTCCGTCATCTGCGCCACTTTGCGTGCGGCACGGTCAAAGCGGGATTCCTGCGAGACGAGAGTTAACAAATATTGCTCCAGGGATTTGGCGATGCGTTCAGAGGTGATTTCAGGTGTGCCGAAAGCGTTGTTAAAGCTGGCTGATGTATCGGAAATTTTTTCTACCACGCGTTCCAGCGTTTCGTTCATTTCGTGCTGGTCCTGAATCGGCATCAGAACTTGCTCACGCAGAGTGCTGGCGCGGCCATCCCAAAAAAAGGACTGGTCCCAGGCCAGATTAAACAGCGGCATGGCGTGGCGTTTTCCCACCTGGCCTATGGCACCGATGCTGTATTGGCGTGGATCGCTAAAAGCCGCATCCCGGCTGTGGCAACTGGCACACGACTGACTGTTATTGATGGAGAGGCGTGGATCGTTAAAAAGTTTCTCCCCCAGTGCCACGCCTTCCTGAGTCAGCGGGTTATCAGCCGGGAACTGCACCCGTGGAAAACGGCTGGTGATGGCTATCGGGTAAGGGTGCGTACCCGCTGGCAGTTCCTGAGACTTAGCTTCGCTATTTTTTACCGCAGACTGGTAAAGGTCATATTTGACTGAGTGAAGGCTGAAGGCGCGGGCGATGTTTCTTTTCAGAAGGGGGACAATCAGGTCTCCGTCACGGGAGTGAGTGGATGTTCCATCGCGGGTGAAATCGATGCCCTCCAACAGGTGGGCGGCATCTAGGACGAGCTTCAAAGTTAGAGGACCGCCACCTTGAAAATTCACCGGGATCTCCACTCGTACATAATTGGGTGTCCGGGCGAGGTGAAAAGCAAAACCGCCGAGTTCACCATCCGGTCTCATCCATCGGCCTTCCAAAGCCATGAAGACATACCCACCTTGCCAGCCCCAGTGGAGGCCACAAACGTTGGGATGCAGGGGGTGATCCGCGGGCAGGAGGTTGGGATCTGCCCGGTCTTGGGCGGCGGGGATACCCACATCAAAGCGAATCGCTTTGAATTCTTCCGTCGGTATGCCGTCTGCGCGGGTTTTTAGCCGACCTTTTTCTAGGCTGAAGAACGCTGACCAGTTCTCGGACTCGATCCAGGTGCCGTCTATACGTTCAAGAGCGAGTGAAGAAAGAAGAAAGTCCAGACGCTCAACGATAGGTGTCCCCTGAGTGGCTTGGGAACGAGGCGAGGTAGTCTCCAAAGTATCCTGATTCCAGGATGGGAGGATCTCAAGATCCAGCACCTGAGCCTGGGCATTGCTCAAAAAGAAGACGGCTAGCCCTGTCAGGCAAAGCCACAATCTCGTTATTGAACATGAAATCATTGGTGAGTCTCGAATTTGAAAGTGTGGGCATGATGCAGGCCGTTGCTGTGGATTCTATAGGAAAAATGTAAAATTCCTGCAATTAGACCCATTAGAAGATGGGTCCTTTGAGCTTTTAGACTAAAAAAGCCTTGAGGATCTTTGTCAGATGAAGCTCGTTTTGCCTCTCTTCGTAGCTCTTAACTTTCAGGACGATTGAGGGAAAATATCACCCTGCGTAGACCTGAACGCTCTTCGACTTCCCGCTGCACGGAACAGCCAAGGAGCCGCTCCATCATCTCGCATTCGATTTCTTCGATGAGGGGATAATGCTTCAAAAGATCACCGTATGGACAGTGATAATCCACAATTCGAAGGCCTCCCGCACCGCTCATTTCCACGACCGACATGCAGCCGTCCGTACTTCGTAACCGGGCCAGGATGAGTGCTTTGTTCTCCAACTCGGGCTCAACGGTGACCTTTTTGGCATAACGCTCCGCCTTGGATGCAAAGAAAGCATAGAGCAGCTTTTCTGGAGCCGTCATGCCAAAAAGGCGTTCAGCATGGGTCAAAAGTTCGAGCAGATGATCTGTGGTAGCAGTGGGAAATAGAGGGTCCAGCCGGGTGGTGAGGCGGTAGATCTTCTCTGGCCGACCATGGGGCACGGGATGTCTCCAGCTATCCAGGTATCCTTTCTCCGCCAAGGCATCGCAATGCTGCTTCACCCCCATGTAACTCATTTTCATAACGGCGCACAACTCCTTGACCGTCATGCCGGGAGACTGCTTCAAATGCAGAATGATTTCCACCACCGGGGTGTGCAGGATATCGCGCAGAATGGGGAAAATCATAAGCCGCCGGGGTGCCTTTAGGCTATAGAGTTGCGGGCTTTTGCCAACCGGGCAGTGATATCTTTTTGCGCGAGCGAGTGTCCCATCGCGTGAAAATTTTCTTCCGGCCATTTTCTTTCGGCCGGACGATCTTTTTCAGCAACAAATTTGACAGGCCGAAAGCCACAGGCGTAACCTCTTCTCAATCACAACCTCAATGCGCACGCCGCCCCCCTCGCTCCCCGAGAAGGACTTCCGATCTCACGCCCCGGGCTTTTGGAAAGACAAACTAGTTCCCCAACAAGACTGGAATTCCTCAGCTTGGCAACTCCGCAACCGTGTCACCACCCTAGCGGGTCTGGAAGAGCACCTCACTTTGACCGACGAAGAGCGGGCCGGAGTGCTGCTCAGCGGAAACAAGTTGGCCATGGCCATCACTCCGCATTACTTCAATCTCATTGATCCCGAGGATCCAGAGGACCCGATCCGTCGGCAAGTCATTCCCCGGATTGAAGAGACCTGGGAAGATCCGGATGAAATGGCTGACCCCTGCGGTGAGGACAGTCACATGCCCGTCCCTGGGCTGGTTCATCGTTATCCAGATCGCGTTCTTTTCCTGGTCACAGACCGCTGCGCCAGTTACTGCCGCTATTGTACACGCAGTCGCGTCGTCAGCGGCGTGGGTGAACAGGAACTGCACACGGATTACGAAGCCGTGTTCCGATATTTGGAAAAGCATGAAGAGGTTCGGGATGTCCTCCTCAGTGGTGGGGATCCGCTCCTCTTTAGTGATGGTAAACTTGAGGCCATCCTCAAGCGCCTTCGCGCTATTCCACACATTGAGTTCCTTCGCATCGGCAGCCGCGTCCCCATTTTCCTTCCGCAAAGGATCACGCCGGAGCTGTGCCAAATGCTCCAGAAGTATCATCCTTTGTGGCTGAGTATTCACACCAATCATCCGCGCGAACTCACGACTGAGGTCAAAGCGGGGCTGGAAATGCTGGCCAACCATGGTGTGCCGCTGGGCAATCAAAGTGTTTTGCTACGAGGCGTCAATGACGATGCGGACGTCATGAAATCCCTCGTTCATAAGCTGCTGATGTGCCGCGTCAGGCCTTACTACCTGTATCAGTGCGATCTTATCCAGGGCAGTTCGCACCTCCGTGCCAGCGTCAGCACCGGTATAGAGATCATTGAGCAGTTGCGTGGTCACACCACCGGCTACGGGGTCCCTCAATTTGTCATTGATGCTCCTGGTGGCGGTGGCAAGGTCCCCGTGAACCCGGATTATGTCCTGCTTCGCGACGAGCAACGCACCATTGTCCGCAATTTCGAGGGTCGCACCTTTGAGTATCCGGAACCTGCGATGGTAAGAGTGTAATCTGGATGTAGGATTGGCGCTGGCCAACCATGCTTTCCCTCCACGATATCCGTTTTCAATACCCAGGCGGTGCTTTCTGTCTGGCGTTGAAAACGCTGGAGGTCCGGGCAGGGGAGTCACTCGTTATTTTAGGACCCAGTGGCGGTGGTAAAACCACGCTGCTGCGCCTGATGACGGGGCTTTTATCTCCAGATTCGGGGGAGGTGATCTGCGGGGAGACTCGTTTAAATCGACTTTCGCCCGAACAAAGGAGGCGCTTTCGCTTGGAAAAAGCAGGGCTTGTTTTCCAAGATTTTGCCCTTTTGGACTATCTGACTGTGGAGGAGAATATCCTCCTGCCTTCTCGTTTCAGCCCTTTATCCGGTACCATTTCTGCCTATGCGCGGGAACTGGCGGACCGTCTGGAAATCGCCTCACATTGGCGGAGGCGCGCCGCATACCTTTCCCAAGGCGAGCGGCAACGCGTTGCCATAGCCCGCGCCCTTGCTCATCGTCCTCAGTATGTATTTGCCGATGAACCCACCGCCTCCCTGGATACAGGCCGCCGAGGATTGGTGATGGATTTGTTGTTGGACTATACCCAGGAAACACAGGCGAGCCTGGTGATGGTGACTCATGATGCGGAACTGATGCCGCTTTTCCAAAAACAATTGCGTGTGGAGGACCTGACGGAATGATCGCGGCCTGCGTTCACCTCGCCTGGCGTTACGTTGACAGGCATCTGGGGCAGACACTGCTGCTTGCCGCCGCATTGGGCCTTGTTCTGGCACTGCCGCTTTCCATTCGTGTCATCGTCCGCGCGGCAGAGACTGCGATGCGTGCCCGTGCGGATTCGACGCCTCAGGTCATCGGCGGGCGTGGCAGTGCCCTGGATCTCCTGCTGAGCGCGCTTTATTTTAAGCGCCAGCCGCTGCCTGCGCTTACGGTCAAAACTCTTGATGAAGTCCGTTCCTCCAAACTCGGGACTGCCATCCCGCTTTACACCCGGTTTCATTCTCAGGAGGCCCCCATCGTCGGCACCAGCCTTGACTATTTTCCCTTTCGGAAACTGTCTCTCAAAGAAGGCCGGATGTTTGGCCGGTTGGGGGACTGCGTCATCGGTGCGGGGCTGGCCAATAAGCGTGGCTTAGGCATAGGCGATCACATTTTTTCATCCCAGGAGCAGGTGTTTGATCTCGCTGGCATATATCCTCTGAAGATGCGCATCACTGGTATCTTGGCTGCCAGTGGTACTTCCGACGATGAGGCGGTGTTTGCCGATCTCAAGACCACCTGGCTCATAGAGGGCCTCGCCCACGGACACGATGATCTCGTCAGCGATGATGCCATTCTGAAAAAGGAAGATGGTAACGTAATTGGCAATGCCAGCGTGCGCATGTTCAACCAGGTCACCGATAAAAACCTCAGCGGTTTCCATTTTCACGGAGATACCCATGCCTATCCACTGAGCTCCATTTTAATCAATCCCACCGACGCCAAGGCAGAGGCCATCCTTGCAGGGCGTTATCAAAAAAGTGATCATCCCGCCCAGATCATCCGTCCGCTGGACGAATTTCAGGCTCTCATGGGAACCCTTTTTCAGGTCGAATCTCTCGCGCATGTCATTCTCGCCCTCCTCGCTTTGGCGGCGGGCAGTGTGGCTGTTTTGGTGTTTGCACTGACATTTCGTTTAAGAAAACGCGAGTTTGCGACACTGGATGACCTGGGTATTTCCCGAAACGCCCTCGTTTTGACCAAAGGCATGGAGGTTATTTTAGTGACCATCATGGCCCTATTTTTCGCCATGATTTTGACCTCCATCGTCTGGCTGAATGCGGATAAAGGCGTATCCTTGATGCTGCGATTATAGAGAGGTCCTCTAACATTTGTGAGTTGTTCACAACAGATGCACATTCTAGTTTGACAGCTTGGGATGCGTGTTCTATAAACTCCGCCCTCTCTCCAGCAGACTTTTTATATGGCCAACATTCGTTCTTCAGAAAAAGACATCCGCAAGACCATCAAGCGTACCGCGGCAAATCAATCCGTGAAGAGCCGTATTCGTACGCTGCGCAAGAAAGTCCTTAGTGCCATCGAAAAAGGTGACGCTGCTACGGCCAGCTCCATGCTCAACGAGTTCTCTTCCGCCACTGACAAGGCAGCCAAGACCAAGGTGCTTCACAAAAACACCTCCTCCCGCCTCAAAAGCCGCTTGGCCCTCAAGGTCGGTGCTCTGACCAAGCCAGCCTAAGTTTAGGCAGGCAGTTTGATTTTCAAAAAAGCCCACCTCGCTACGGCAGGTGGGCTTTTTGTTTTTTTGCGCCAAGTTGCACTTTTTAGATTTTCAGGAGTACTGTTTCTCGTTTCAATCGCCGCCCATGATCCCCCGAATTTCCCTTTCACCGAACGGCCCGTCTTTTTCCCGTCTCGTCTATGGCACTTGGAGATTTTTGGATGATCCCGCGACCGCCAATGGAGATGATCTCCTCACGCGCCTCCATGCCTGCCTCGACCTTGGCATTAGCACTCTGGACACAGCGGAAATTTACGGTCTTTACCGGGTCGAAGAATTCATTGGCCAGACGCTGAAGAAGGAGCCTGGGCTGCGTGAGAAATTCGAGATCGTGACCAAATCGGGCATCTATGTCCCATGCGATTTCCACCCGGACCGGAAAGTGGCACATTACAATACGACTGCTGCGCGCATTGTGAAAAGCGCAGAGAAATCCCTGCGCCTTTTAGGCACCGATTACATTGACCTTTTATTGGTGCATCGTCCTGACTGGCTGACCAGTGCGGACGAAACGGCAGAGGGACTCAATCGCCTCCTCAAGGAAGGTAAAATCCGCAGTGCTGGCGTATCCAATTACAACGTCCACCAGTTTGATCTTCTCAATTCACGCATGGACCAGCCTCTGGTGACGAATCAGGTGGAATTCAGCCTGCTACACATGGATCCGATCTATGACGGTACGGCCGATCAGTGCCAAAAGCTGGGGATCAAGCCGATGGCCTGGTCTCCTCTGGCGAAAGGTGCCTTGATGGACGTGACGCAGCCTGCCAGTTCCCGTCTTCATGCTAAAGCGCAGGAGCTTTCGGCCAAATACAGCGGAGCCACCCTGGACCAACTGGCGTACGCCTGGATCCTGGCGCATCCCTCACAGCCACTGCCCATCATTGGCACCAACAAGCTGGACCGCCTCATCGCCACAGCGCGTGCGGCAGAAATCAAACTCGAGCGTGAAGACTGGTATGGCCTTTGGGAAGCGGCCCAAGGCCAGTCCATCCCGTGAAACCTAGTCCTTGACGCTGAAACGAATGATCAGGGCTGCCACGGTCGCCCCGATCAAGTTAGCCACCAAATCCCAGCCGGTATTCATGTAACCGCCGACGTTTGTTTTCGGCATGCTTAATACGGCGATGAATTCGATGACTTCATTCAGTGCTCCGAAGCCGACACCTGCGGCAGCGCATAGGGTGAGCATGCCCAGGGTCGGCCTCAGCCGAAAGCCTGCAACGCGCAGCAAGGAAGAGCTTAGTGCGTGCCAGCACAGCCAGGTGGTCACACCAAAGCCGTAGGCGTGAACGAGTTGGTCATACTTCAGCTTTTCAGGTATCAGCCACAAACTGTAGAGCACCGCGTGTTCTCCGTTGTAAGGCCATCCCGCCGGCACCGGGACCAACCCACCGGCCATGTGCAGCATGCCCCAAACGGAAAGTGCCCACAACAAAGGTGTTGTTAGGCCAACCTTCTTGTGCACCAGGCACATCACGCCGATGAGCACGAGCATCACCACAATGTAAAAAATGAATTCCGTGTTTCCCTGCACCATTGAAGTGGCGACGGAGGCAATCATGTAAGCACCATTAAAAAGGAAGACCGGCAGCAGGCGCGGGGAAGGGGAGTCTCTCATGTCCCTATCACACCACGCTCTCACGCTTCTGTCGAGCCGCACTTGCTCAGCTTAAATACTGGCATTGAAAGTCACCCCAGGCTTGAGTCGGCACAAAAAACGGTGCTGGTTGATTGGTGGATACAGACGCATAGGCGCATTAATCGCCCAAAATCCGAAGTCAAAGAGATGAGCAACGACTTATGGTACAAAGACGCAGTGATTTATCAACTGCATGTGCGCTCCTTTCAGGACAGCAATGGAGACGGGATTGGCGACTTTCGCGGTCTCATCCAAAGGCTGGATCATTTCACTGAGCTGGGTGTGACTGCCCTTTGGCTGCTGCCCTTTTATGTGTCTCCGCTTCGTGATGACGGTTACGACATTCAGGATTACTATGCAGTGAATCCAAGTTATGGAACCGTGGCTGATTTCCGCGAGTTCCTGGAGCAGGCTCATGCTCGTGGGTTGAAGGTGATCACAGAACTGGTCTTAAATCACACCAGTGACCAGAATGCCTGGTTCCAGCGCGCCCGCCATGCACTGCCAGGCTCTGTAGAGCGTGATTATTATGTCTGGAGTGACACTCCGGAGCTCTATCAGGAAGCACGCATTATTTTCAAGGATTTCGAACCGTCCAACTGGACTTGGGATCCGGTCGCTAAAGCCTATTTCTGGCACCGTTTTTATTCCCACCAGCCGGACTTGAACTTCGATAATCCAAAGGTGCATGAAGAACTGCTGCGCGTTGTGGACTTCTGGCTCAGCATGGGGGTGGATGGCGTGCGCCTGGATGCCGTGCCTTACCTCTATGAACGCGAGGGCACCAATGGCGAAAACCTGCCGGAAACGCATGCGTTTTTGAAAAAGTTGCGCAAGCACGTGGATGAGCATTTTGATAACCGCATGCTGCTGGCAGAGGCCAACATGTGGCCGGAGGATTCCGCCGCTTACTTTGGGGATGGGGATGAATGTCATATGAACTTTCACTTCCCGCTGATGCCGCGGCTGTTCATGACCATCCAGATGGAGGACCGTTACCCGCTGGTGGACATCCTTCAGCAGACACCTGCCATTCCCTCCAATTGCCAATGGGGCATCTTCCTGCGCAACCATGATGAACTGACGCTGGAAATGGTCACGGATGAAGAGCGGGATTATATGTATCGAGTGTATGCCGAGGACACACGTGCGCGGATCAATTTGGGCATCCGTCGGCGGCTCGCACCACTCCTGGGCAATGACCGTAAAAAGATAGAGCTGATCAATTCGCTCCTGCTTTCCATGCCTGGAACGCCCATCATTTATTATGGGGATGAAATCGGCATGGGGGATAACTTTTATCTGGGTGACCGCAATGGCGTGCGCACTCCGATGCAGTGGAACTCTGATCGCAATGCTGGCTTTTCCACAGGCCATGTGCATCAGCTCTTCCTTCCCGTCATCACGGATGCGGAATACCATTACACTACCGTCAATGTGGACGTCCAGCGGGCCAGCGCCTCATCACTGATGAGCTGGATGCGGCGCATGTTGCAGACACGTCGGCAGTCCAAGGCTCTGTCTTCGGGGGACTTTGAATTTCTGCATCCAGAGAATGCTCGCATCATTGCATTTGTCCGCCGGTATGAAGATGAGACCGTGCTCGTGCTGGCGAATCTTTCCCGTTATACTCAATACGTTGAACTGGATCTCAGCGCCTTCGGTGGATTGACGCCGGTGGAAATGTTTGGGCGTAGCAGAATGCCAGATCTGAAACAAGGGCATACCTCTTTCACGGTCGGACCTCATGGCTTTCTGTGGTATTCACTGCAGCGTTCTGGAGATGGTCATAGCGTCGTGCAATGGGATCCCCCTGTACTTCCATGTGCACCAGCGTGGGGCCGGGTTTTACAACAATCGCTCGAAAGCCGGGTCCTGCCTGCCTATCTTCAGCAGTGCCGTTGGTTCGGGGGCAAAGGCCGCACTCTTCGTGAAGTGAAGATGCTTCAATCGGTAATTTATCCGGAGACCCAGGTTCATCTATTCCTGCTTGAAACTTCCTTTTTGGAAGGTCTGCCGGAGCATTATTTGTTACCGCTCGTCTGGCTGGAGGGTCAGCCTGCCGCCCAGGCCCTCCTGGATGCGCCACTGAAATGCATCGCCCGTACCGGGGAATCTCATGTTCTCTTTGATGCCCTGCATCATCCAGAATTTCAAACGGCCCTCTTTCATAATATGACGGATGGCAAGGTATCTCTTCATCCTCCTTTTGCCGCCAAGCTCGAGCCAACGGCTGAACTGTCGCCTGATGAAGTAAAAAAAGCATCTGCAAACATTCGTGTCCTCACGGGAGAGCAATCCAATACTTCCATCAGCTATGGAGACATCTGGCTGCTGAAGTTTTTCCGCAAATTTGAAGCAGGCATTCAGCCGGAGGTGGAGATGACCCGCCATCTGACTCAGCATGAATTCAATGTGCCTGCACTGATATCTACCTTGTCTCTATCCACCGCCAGACGCGATGGGGAAGGGGTGATCGCCATGCTTGCCGGTTATACGCATCATCAGGGAGATGGCTGGACCTACACCTTGGATGCTCTGGCCCGCTACTTTGACCGCGTGTTGGATGCGCGCCTCATCACTCCTGATACTCCGGTGGAGCAGATGGTGGGGGCTATTTATCCAGAACGCGCTGCCCAGCTTGGGCGCATCACAGCGGACATGCATGCAGCCCTGTCGCGCCGGACGGATGATGCCGATTTTAAAGAGCTGCCTTTCAGCGTTTACTACAGCCGTTCATTGTATCAGGGCATGCGCGCCAATGTCTCGCGTGTATTTCGTGAACTCAGGCGCCAGTTGCCTGGACTGCCAGACGTTGTGAGACAACGGGCAGAATCCGTTCTCGCTCGTAAAGACGATGTGCTCAAAGTGTATGAAAAGTTGCTGCATGTCACTGTCAGGTCCAGCCTCATCCGCATTCATGGTGATTTCCATCTTGGGCAGGTTTTGAATACAGGACACGACTTTGTGGTCATCGATTTCGAAGGTGAGCCACGCTTGTCTTTAAGTGAGCGCCGACTCCGACGCCCTGCCTTGCGGGATGTGGCCGGCATGGTGCGCTCTTTCGATTACGCTGCTTCTGCCGCTTTGGAAAAAGCCAGTCCAGAGGACCGGGAGTGGCTGTTACCCTGGGCACGGGACTGGACTCAGATCGTGACCCAGGCTTACCTGGATGCGTACTTCAAATCAGCCAGCGGCAGCGCCTTTGTGCCAGATGATTTAGGAACACTGCAACTGCTTCTGGATCTGCACGTGCTGGATAAGGCGATCTACGAAATCGGCTACGAACTCAGTTACCGGCCACATCTTTTGCCCATACCTTTGGAGGCTGTGGAAAAGATCTTGGCTCCTTATCAACAGGGTTGAGGGATGATGCATTTTGTGACTCCTCACCCTCTGTGTTGAGAACTTCATCAAGGCTAAAAGGATACTTCTATGCTTCCGCCTCAGCCTGCTTCCACCCCCTTGCCTTGGGAACTTCCTTCAGGGCACCGCGAACGAATTCGCAATCTGGCCCAACAAACATTGCTTGAAGGTTCGATTCTTCCCGTGGAAGAGATCTCGAATCTTCAAACTTGGCAGCTTCCTTTTGGAGCGAACGTATCCGCCGCCGGTGTGGAGTACCGAGTCTGGGCTCCTGCGCAGCTGGGACTGGAGCTGCATATAGAAACGGCTTCTGGGGATGCTCGAATTCTTCCGATGCTGCCAGACGGGAAGGGATACCACCATGTGACCGATGGAGAGGGGCAAGCCGGAGATCGATATGCCTGCAAGTTGGCCGATGGCAGTTTGCAACCCGATCCCGCATCCCGATTCCAGCCAGCAGGTGTGCATGGATACTCACAAGTGGTGGATCCAGCAACGTATTCATGGAAAGACCAGACCTGGGAAAGGCCGGCCTTTCGGGATCTCGTGCTCTACGAATTGCATGTGGGAACTTTCACGCAGGAGGGGTCTTTTCTTTCCGCGATTGCCAAGTTGGCTGACCTCCAGAAACTTGGCATCAATGCCATTGAAATCATGCCGCTGGCAGATTTTGCCGGCAAACGTAACTGGGGGTATGATGGCGTATTCATCTATGCACCGGCCAATGCCTATGGCACCCCAGATGACTTGCGTGCCCTGGTGGATGCGGCCCATGCCCACGGCATCGCGGTGATTTTGGATGTGGTCTATAATCACGTAGGCCCAGATGGCTCCAGCCTCGCAGCTTTTTCACCGGCCTATTTTGATCCGGAGCGGCCTACCCCCTGGGGCATGTCATTCAATTTTGATGGTGTCGGTTCGGCGGCGGTGCGGGAATACTTTGCCAGCAATCCCCTGTATTGGATGCATGAGTTTCACATGGACGGTTTTCGCCTTGATGCCACCCATGCCATGAACGATACTTCGAAGCGGCATATCCTGACGGAAATCGCTGCCCGCATCCACTCGTTAGGTGGATACGTCATCGCCGAGGATGAACGCAATTCAGCCCGTCTCATCGAGCCGGAGGATAAAGGAGGTTACGGATTGGATGCTGTCTGGGCGGATGATTTTCATCATTCAGTTCGTGTCGGGCAGACGCGGGAACAGTATGCCTATCTGCAAAACTTCAGCGGTTCTCTGGAAGAAACGGTGGATACATTAAAACACGGCTGGCGCTTTAGAGGGCAGATACTTGCGCCGGGGCGCGTAGCTCGCGGGACTGAGGTTAGTCACGTGGCGCCATCGAGCCTCATTCATTGTATCTCCAATCACGATCAGTCAGGAAACCGTGCCTTTGGCGAGCGTGTGAGTGCCAGCATATCCCTGGATTCATACCGTGCTATTTCGATGCTGCTTTGCCTGTCTCCCTATACTCCGATGTTCTTTATGGGACAGGAATGGGCGGCTTCGACGCCCTTCCTTTTTTTTACGGACCATCATCCTGGACTCGGCCAGCTCGTGACAGATGGGAGAAGGCGGGAGTTTTCAGCCTTCCCTGAATTCAACGATCCAGCGACACTCAATGACATACCGGATCCCCAAAGCGTAGAAACCTTTTTACGCTCAAAACTGGACTGGAATGAAACCTTGTTGCCTGCACATGCCGGAGTGCTGGAGCTATACCGCCAGTGTTTGCTGCTTCGCAAATCCCAGGCTGCTTTCCGCCCGCAGACCAGGCAAGGATGGGATGTCGGGGCAATGCAGCGCGGCGTCGCCTACATTCGATATGACGACTGGGGGACAAGTTATCTGCTGCTATTTCATTTGTGGCCCGAAGAAGATTTAGTCCAACTGGATCTGGAGCATCTGCCTTGGATGCAGCAAGGCAGCCCATGGGAGTTTCTGATATCCAGTAACGATGTGGCCTTTGGTGGTGCTGGTTGTTCTCTGTCTGGCAAGGATTCCACGTATGTCTTCGGTGGTGCTGAAACCCTTTTGCTACGGTCGCCACCCGGCTTCTGATCTTTTAAAGAATTATTTTCATGAGCCCTTTTCCCTCCATTCCTACAGCTACTTGCCGCCTTCAGTTTCACCAAGGTTTCCGGTTTGCCGATGCGCAGAACATCGTGCCATATCTTCGAGATCTGGGCATCACCCATATCTATGCGTCCCCCATCTTTAGGGCCAGCCAAGGCAGTCTTCATGGTTATGACATTTGTGATCATAACGAACTCAATCCTGAATTGGGTAATCGTGACGACTTCGATTCGCTGACGGAGGAGATGAGGAAGTATGGTCTAAAACTGATCCTCGACTTTGTGCCTAACCACATGGGTATCACAGAGGGCAGCAATCTATGGTGGATGGATGTGCTGGAGAACGGTCCTTCTTCCTGCTATGCCAGCTACTTTGACATCGACTGGAAGCCATTAAAAAGAGAGCTGGAGTCCAAGGTGCTTCTTCCGATTTTAGGGGAGCAGTATGGCCGCACACTTGAGGGGGGGAAACTCTTCATCGAATATGATCAGGGAAGCTTTTGCCTGCGCTATGAAGACCGTTATTTACCGTTGGCTGTGCACAGCCTCCTTCCGGTGCTGGAGCGTGTGGTATCGAAACTTCATTTGGAGGAAGCTGACGTTCCAGTGGAACTGGAAAGCATCATGTTTGCCATTGAACATCTGCCTTACACGCAGGAAGCGCTTGGGGGACGCATGGCTGAGCTGGTGCGGGAGAAAGAGGTGATACGCACTCGCATGATGAGACTCTGTGAGGAACACCCGGAGGTCACAGCAGCAATTGCAACCGCATTGGAAGATTTTAACACCGGCGGCGAGCACAAAAACTTTGATCCTCTGGATGCTCTCATCAGTGCCCAGCATTATCGTCTGGCCTCATGGCGAGTTGCTGCTGAGGAAATCAATTACCGCCGTTTTTTTGACGTCAATACTCTGGTGGCTTTGCAGATGCATTTGCCTGAGGTGTTTGCAGCCACGCATCAACTTGTGGGAGAGCTCCTCAAGTCGGATGTAGTCACTGGACTGCGGATTGATCACATCGATGGGCTACGGGATCCTCATCGTTATCTGACACTCCTGCAGGAATGCCATGCCAATGCACATGAGGTGAATCCAGAGTCCAAACCTCTTTATCTACTGGTGGAGAAGATTCTCGGGCGTGATGAAAATCTTCGTGAAGACTGGCCTGTCCATGGCACTACGGGCTATGAGTTTGCCACCCAAGTCATCGACGTGCTGATCGATAGCGATGCTGAAGCGCAGTTTACCCAAACATATCGTCGCTTCACAGGCATGGCATTGCCATACTCTGAGTTTGCCTATCGTGGAAAACTGCTAGTCATGCGTGCCGCAATGGCCAGCGAGGTGAATGTTTTGGCTCACCAGCTCAGCCGCATTGCTGAGACCAACCGCTGGTATCGTGATTTCACCTTGGAGGCTTTGGGTACTGCTTTGCGTGAAATCATTGCCTGCTTTCAGGTTTATCGCACATACATCACGCCCGAGGGGGAGATCAGCCATGAAGATCACCGCATTATTCTTCGTGCGATCGCCATGGCCCGAAGGAAAAATGCGGAACTGGAGCGCACCGTTTTTGAGTTCATTCGTGATGTGCTTTTGCCCCCTGCGGATAACCCCCATCCGGTGGATGAAAATGCCCGCCGGTTGTTTGTCTTGAAGCTTCAGCAATGCACAGGTGCCATTACGGCGAAAGGAGTGGAGGACACTGCTTTTTATGCTTATACACGATTGGTTGCCCTCAATGAAGTAGGAGGAGAGCCCGGTCACTTCGGCAGTGATGTGGAGAGGTTTCATCAGCAAAATAAAATGCGTGGGGAGAAGCATCCGCATTGCATGCTAGCCACCTCCACACATGACACGAAACGAAGTGAGGACGTCCGTGCACGCATCGCCGCCCTCTCTGAAATGCCCCGTGAATGGGCGCGGGCAGTGCGGACCTGGCACCGTGCTAACCGGAAGTTCGCCAAAAAAATGGAGGATTCCGCCGCTCCTGATTTGAATGAAGAATACTTCCTGTATCAAACCTTGCTAGGAAGCTGGCCCCTGTATCCAATGTCCGAGGAAGAGCGCCAGGAATACATCGGCCGCATCTGCCACTACATGGTCAAATCATTGCATGAGGCCAAGATCAATAGCAGTTGGATCGAGCCAAATTTAGAGTGGGACAATGCAGTGAGCGTTTTTGTGGAGCGCATCCTGACCCCGGCAAAAAACAACTCCTTTGAAACCAGCTTTCTGCCTTTGAGCGAACGTGTTGCAGAGCTCGGGGCCTTCAATGCTCTCACGCAACTCGTGTTAAAGCTCACTTCTCCTGGCGTACCGGATGTCTATCAAGGCCAGGAATTATGGGACTTCAGCCTTGTCGATCCAGACAACCGTCGTCCAGTGGACTTTAACTTACGGAAGTCCATGCTCGAAGAAAGTTTCCCCACTCCTGAGGAAATGTTGAGCCAGTGGCGTGATGGTCGCATCAAGCTTTTCATCACCCAGAAGCTTCTTCATCTCAGGCAGCAGCATTTTTCCCTATTTGCCTCTGGCTGTTATGATCCGCTAAAGACGAGCGGCATCTACGCTAGAAATGTCATCGCGTATCGCCGCGGGGATCTTGTTGTTGTGGTTCCCAGACTCATCTCCCAGGTCGGCACTCCTCCTGTGGGGGATTGTTGGCAAGATACCTCGGTTGAGTGGGAAGGATTGCCGGATCTCTTTAATGTCTTCACGGGTGGATGGCTGGCATCCTGTCCCTCCATGCCGATGTCTCAGCTACTGAAAGTGTTTCCAGTCGGTGTTTTCATCACGAAGGAATCGCCACATTAGGCATTGAGAGGCTTTTACATCCATAGGCAGCCTGTCGTGCGAATTGTTATCGCCCGCCAGACTAAACCTTCTCTGGCCATGGCTCATATTGCATGCACATCCCCCCTCAATCTCTGCAAGATAAGGTCGCCCTCGTAACCGGGGCAGGTTCAGGTATCGGCAAAGCCTCTGCCAAAATTTTGGCCCATGCTGGCGCGTCAGTGGTCCTTGTAGGTACCACTTTAGAAAAGCTGCAGGAAGTGGAGGAAGAAATACGCCACCACGGTGGAAAGGCTGTTTCAATCTGTGCCGATGTTAGCCAGAGCAAGGAGGTGGAGAAAGCTGTCGAAACAGCTATTCATCACTGGGGCAGACTAGACATCGTGCTGGCCAATGCGGGTATCAATGGAGTCTGGGCTCCTTTGGCAGACATTAAGGAAGAAGAGTGGGATGCGACACTCGATACCAATCTCAAAGGTACATTTCTGACTTTGAAGCATAGCTTTCCGCATCTGAAAAAACACGGCGGCTCAGTTATTGTCACCGCATCAGTCAATGGCACCCGCATGTTTAGCAATACCGGTGCTTCCGTTTACGCCTGCTCGAAAGCAGGGCAGGTGGCTCTTGTGAAAATGCTGGCTCTCGAATGGGCTCCAGAACGTATCCGCATCAATGTGATATGCCCTGGCGCGATTGAAACGGAGATTGATGACTCTACAGACGTGCGACCTCAGTCAGGCAAACAATTGACTGTGGATTTTCCAGACGGAACCGTTCCTTTAAATCAAGGAGAAGCTGGCACTGCCGGGGAAGTGGCGCAACTAGTCTGGTTTTTAGCCTCCGATGCATCGAGCCATATTACAGGAACGGAAATCTTTATTGATGGCGGCCAGTCACTTCTCCAAGGCTAAATTGAGCCTAACATAAAGTTATGAAAATTTATTCATTTTTTATCGCCGCTGTTTCGGTGGTGCTGATGAGTTGCTCCAGCACAAAAGACACAAAAACGCTGCCCACGGCGGCGAAGGTGGATATCCAACGCTATATGGGGCAGTGGTATGAAATTTTCCGGCTGCCCAATCAATTCCAGCGGGATGATTCGAGGGCGGAAGCACTTTATACCATGCAGCCAGACGGAACTGTTAAAGTCCTGAATACAGAGATACGTCCTGACGGCACCCAGAAGAAAGTTTCTGGTACAGCGACAGCGATCTCGGATGGGAAAAATAGCCGCTTGAGAGTGACGTTCGAAGGTCTCGCCTCATTGGTGCCAGTCTCAAAAGAGGGCAATTACTGGATCATCCGTGTGGCTCCCGATTACTCAACGGCTCTCGTAGGCACTCCAGACAGAAAGTACCTTTGGTTGCTTTCACGCACTCCGCAGATCAGCCCCACACGACGCTCTGCTTATGAATCTGAGGCCGCACGGCTTGGCTTTGATACCAAACGTCTGCTTCATCAAAGATAGATTGTCACTTTAAAACTCACCATTTATGATCACTACATCTAACGACCCACAACCTGAACAACCGACTCCCAATGAGGTGGATGTTGAAGAAATGCCAGTCCGTGAGGACGATACATTTATTGATGTTCCCGTCCCTAAACGTGTGACCCGTGAGGTTGACTCAGGCGGCTTATCCAACTCTGACAAAGAAGACACTCAACAAGGGGATGAAGGTATTGATGATCCCCAAGAGATAACAGCGTAAGCGATAACTGATGATAAGTTCCACGGTGGCAGCCATCTGCCACCGTGTTTTTATTTCATCACCGGGTCAGGGCCACGATGACAAGAATAATCAGGATAAGGCCAAGTCCGCCGCTGGGATAGTATCCCCAGCCAGAACTATATGGCCAGGCTGGCAGAGCGCCAATGAGTAGCAAAATCAGCAGTATAAGCAGGATGTTATTCATGGTATTTAATTGGGTTACTAAAGGTATCGTATGCACGCATACCTTTGGCTGTAGGTGATACAGATACCCCAGACAAATGATGACGTTGCCATCAGGAGAAAACTACCCGGCCAATTTATCGGCAGATAGCGATGTAACTTTGCTTATGAAACTGCCCCTAGATTCCAGACACGTCGCCATCCTGGTAACCGATGGCTTTGAACAGTCCGAATTGGAACTGCCACTTCGCGCTCTGGAACTGGCAGGGGCCAAGGTCACCATCATATCCCCTGCGGCAGGTGAGATCCAGGGCATGCATCACGATGAAAAAGGAGATCTATTTGATACCGACCTCCGGTTGGATCTTGCAGACCCCGAAGACTTTGACGCTTTGCTTTTACCTGGTGGACTGGCTAATCCTGACACGCTTCGCTCATTGCCGGCGGCAGTCTCTTTTGTGCGGGAATTCGGTCTCCAAGGAAAACCTATCGCCGCTATCTGTCATGGTCCCTGGATTCTCATTGAAGCGGGCCTGGTAGAAGGCCGACGCCTGACTTCGTGGCCTGCTATCCAGACCGATATCCGCAATGCCGGCGGTGAATGGGTGGATGAAGAAGTCGTTGTGGACATGAAACTGGTCACCAGCCGTCAGCCCGATGACATACCGGCCTTCAATAGCAAAATGATCGAGGTATTCAGTCAAGGGGCAGACATACCTCTGGGCGTTGGAGCACAGCCTCCACTTGAAGATTGATGCTTCACTCCTCCGTAAAGAGGCAGCTTATTGCGCTGCTCCAAGGTTTTTTTCCTTCATTCATAAACGCACTTCTTCTACAAAAACCGAATGTCTCAGATGCCACTCTTTAATTCCGCCCACACAGCACCGGCCGCTAGCATTCGCATAGCCGTCGTGGATGATCATTCCATCATGCGTGCTGTCTATCGCAGTTTGGTCGATGACTGTCCTGAACTCCTGATGGCTTGGAGCGCTTCCACCATCGGGGAGGCCCGTCTCCATGTTGAAAGGGATGAGGCCCCGGATGTCATTATTATGGACGTGACTCTGCCAGACGGCACTGGTTATGATCTCGTGCGCGAGGTCCTTCAAAAATATCCCACCATCCCCATTTTGATGGTCTCCGCGCACGAAGAAAAATCCTATGTGCAACAGGCGGTCGATTGCGGCGCGCGCGGATATTTAGTCAAAGATTCTTCGCCTGCCGAACTCATGGACGCCTTGGAAACGGTTCTGAGTGGAGAAACTTATTTTAAACCAGCGCTCAACCTGACTTCAGGCTGAGCCGATTCGACTCATTCATAAACTCTAATGAATTCGCAGGCCAGTCACTCCACATTGAAATCCTATTGGCAGGATTTCAAGTCAAGCGCCCCAGGCCACCGTTTCAAAGACTTTTATGAACGGCGGCAGGAGGAGCGATCCGGGAGTGGATATGGGAAGCGTTTTCTCTATGTAGGATTGGGATTGGGTCTGGTCATTGCGGGCGTGGTATTCCTGGCACTTCCAGGGCCTGGCCTTCTTGGCGTCGCACTGGGCCTAGCTCTGATTGCTGGGGAGTTCAGTTTTATGGCTTCCTGGCTGGACAGGGGAGAAGTGATGCTACGGGAAGCTGTCCATGTCTTGGCTAAATGGTGGGGCCATTTGCAGTCTTACCAGCGCACACTGTGTTGGGTGCTCGGCTGCCTTTTAATACTGGCAATGGCGGGTGTCATTTACGAATGGTTACGCTAAGCTTTCTCTGCTGAGGCCACACAGCCAGATGTCTTGAATGGGACGATGATTGGATAACCATCTTTTCACTCATGCCCCAGCTACAACAAAAGAAAAAAGCTCTACGTCCCAGGCAAAAGCAGGCGCAGCAGCCAGGCCTGGAACATCGCATGGATCCCCAGCCGGAATCGAGAGTCTTACAGACTGTCCATCAGCCGAAACTCGCTGGGCAAGTGGTCGTTATTTCAGGTGGGGACAGCGGCATTGGACGTGCAGTTGCACTGGCATTTGCTGAACAGGGAGCTAAGACCGCTATCCTTTATCTGAATGAACGCAAGGATGCCGAGGAAACCGTGCGTTTGGTCAAAGAAGCTGGTTCCGATGCATTCTCTCTATCGGGTGACATTGGCCGTGAATCCTTCTGCCAACGTGCAATCGCTAAAGTCATTCGTCAGTGGGGTAGGCTGGACATTGTCATTAACAACGCTGCCGAGCAGCATCCGCAGGACTCCTTGGAGGAAATCACAGCTGTTCAATTGGAAAGAACATTTCGGACCAATATCTTTTCCTATTTCTTTCTCACCAAAGCGGCTCTGCCTCACTTAAAAAGCGGCAGTTCCATTATCAATACGACGTCCGTGACGGCCTATCGAGGCAGCGCATCACTGATCGATTACTCTTCCACCAAAGGGGCAATTGTTTCGTTTACCAGGGCGTTGGCTCATTCGGTCATCAAGCGTGGAATACGTGTCAATGCCGTCGCTCCAGGGCCAGTTTGGACACCGCTCATCCCTGCCTCGTTTCCAAAAGAAAAAGTCGAGACTTTCGGGTCCGATGTCCCCTTAGGACGGGCGGGTCAGCCAAATGAGATTGCCCCTTGTTATGTTTTCCTCGCTTCTGCCGAGGCTTCCTACATCACCGGTCAAGTATTGCATCCCAATGGCGGCGAAATCATCAATGGTTAGTCCAAGGCCCCTTGCCGAGAAGGAGCATGCAAAGGAAGCAGGATTATCCTATGCTTCTGATCACCGCCCCGGCATTACCCGGCACCTTGCGGGAAAAGAATTCATCTACTCATCTGCCGCAGGGGCTCGCATCACGGATGCGGCGGTGCTTTCCAGGATCAGGTCATTGGCCATTCCCCCTGCTTGGACGGATGTTTGGATCTGTCCATCAGATAAAGGGCATCTGCAGGCCACCGGACGGGACGCGCGCAAGCGCAAGCAATACCGCTACCATCCACTCTGGCGTGAATACCGCGACGGAAATAAATTTCAACACATGGTGGCCTTTGCAAGAGCCCTTCCAAAGATTCGCCGCACTGTCCGGCGTGATTTGAAAAAACCAGGGATGCCACGTGAAAAAGTATTGGCGGCTGTGCTCAAGCTTCTGGAGACCACTTTGATCCGTGTGGGAAACGATGAATATGCACGCACGAACCGCTCTTACGGTCTCACCACTCTACACAATAAGCATGTCAAAATCTCAGGGGATAACATCCTTTTCAACTTCAGGGGAAAGAGCGGAAAGGTGCATGGTATTCGCCTGAAAGACCGGGAAATGGCGCGTATCGTCAAACGTTGTCAGCATATGCCAGGGCAGGAACTCTTTGCCTATGAAGACGCTGAGGGAAAGTTACACGACATCGGTTCCCAAGATGTAAATGAGTATTTGCGCGCTATCACGGGCAGCGATTTCACGGCAAAGGATTACCGCACCTGGGCAGGGACCGTGCTGGCGGCCATTGCCTTGCGTGAGTTTGAAGACGTCGCATCCCAGGCTCAGGCCAAGAAGAACGTGATTGTGGCTGTCGAGTCAGTGGCCAGAATGCTGGGAAATACTCCTTCGGTGTGTAGAAAATGCTATGTGCACCCCACCATTTTGGATTCCTATTTTGAGGGGCTTACCATTGCCACGCTGACCAAAAAAGTGGCTGTAAAAATTGATAAATCACTCTCCGCACTGAAGCCTGAGGAGGCTTCAGTGCTTGTGCTGCTACAGCGGCGGCTAAAGGATAACCGCCGCCGTCTGTCAGCCTCAGGAAAAACCTGAGTGTAACCGGTTTATTTCGGCCTCAAATCACTGCGCATGATCTGCCATGCCAGTGTGAGGCCGCCACCTGTGGCCAGCAAAAACAAGACCATGGCAAACCCAGGATAACCAAAAATGCGGAAGCTCGTATCGATTCGCATCAGTAGAGAAGCTCCCATAATCATGGAGGCAAGGATCAAGCCCAGGGTGATGCGATTGGCCACTTTTTGGAGACCAGTCATCACCACTTTTTCATCAATGGTATCCAAATGGATTTTCAATTTATTAGAGGCGACCACCTCCAGGAATTGATTCAACCTTCCTGGCAATTTCTCAAACAGTTCCTTGGCATCCAAAAGGGAATTGAGCAGGTTGCCAGGGGAAAGACTTTTCATGGTCTTTTCCTGCATCAGTTTACCCGCATTGCGGCGGATGGATTCATTGGGGTCAAAGTCGGGATCCAGAGTTCGACCCACGAGATCCAGATTGAGCAAGGTCTTGCCTAGCATCGTCAGTTCCTCCGGCATGCTCAGGCCTGTGTTTGCCGCTACCTGAGTCACTCGCATGACGATTTTTCCCACCTGCATATCCTGCACCGTTGCACCCTGCTGCTGGCTGATGATCTCTGCAATTTCACGGCGGAAGGTGACTTCATCAAAACCATCCCTTTCCGTGCCCATGCTTTGGGCCACTGCCGCTGCCCGGTCGCTCTGCCCATCACTGATGGCGATAAGCAGTTTCAGAAGTTGATCCTGCATCTCCGGTCCGATGCGGGCCACCATACCGAAATCCAGCAATGCAACACGGTTGTCCACAGTCAAAAACACATTGCCAGGATGCGGATCAGCATGGAAAACGCCCATGACCAATATCTGGTGGAGGTAAGATTTGAAAACCTCTTCCGCCAAACCCGCGCCATCGATTTCAAGCCGGGTCAGGGGATGCAGTTTGGTCACTTTGGAGCCATCCACATACTCCATCGTTAGCACACGCCCGCTGGAATAATCATCAATCGGGGCTGGGATGACGAGGCGGGTGAATTCGGCTAATTTGGTCCTCATCATGCGCATCGTCTGGGCTTCGAGGCGATAGTCCAACTCACGCAATAAGGCCTTGCGCAGCTCATTGACGATCTTGGTAAACTCAAACCGACGGCCCATGTCGGTATGCTTATCCAGAAACTCCGCAATTTCCGACAGCGCGGCCAGATCCGTGGCCACATGCTCACGCACATCCGGTCTCTGAACTTTCACCGCCACCTCCTGCCCGCTGCGCAGCACAGCATAATGAACTTGCCCCAGTGAGGCAGCCGCCATCGGAGTCTCGTCGAACGACTTGAAGGCTTTCGAAATTCTCGCTCCGATCTCGACTCCCACGATGGCTTCAACCTTCTCATAGGGGAAGGGCTTGATGTGATCTTGCAGCATACTCAGACCCTCCATGTAGGCTGGGGGTATGAAGTCTGAGCGCGTGGATAAAAGCTGCCCCAGTTTGATGAAAGTTGGACCCAGCGCTTCCAGATCTTTAGCCAATTCTTTGGCGCCTGGCGGGACCGGCGGCGGTGGAGCAAATTCCAATGGATCATCCACGATTGGAGCGTTTTTGACCAGATCGCCATGCCCATATTTAATCAGCAGACCGACGACTTGCTTGTAGCGTTTAAGATGCTCGGGATTGAGGGAGAGAGTCATACAAAAGTGAAATCGAAATGCGCCTCCTCACCGCGTGCATTCTGCAATCGACTTCCTCCATTTTTTAGTTAGACGCATCGCGGCCGTCTGATCCGATTTGGAGTGAGAAGTTGCCGTGGATTAACTTTCTGAAAGTTCAATTACCCTACTCTTGCCCCAATAACCCGTGTTGACCTGTATTTTCTATGTTTCCACTGCTCAAGCCAAAGGCTAAAACCTGGGCCAAAAGCTTGGCTCACGTCGGTCGGAATGACGAAAATCATTCCCGCTATGGATGGATGAAATTTGCAGCCACTGCTCTTTTAAGCGGTGGGGCAGCCATCATTTTTAGCAAAAACTTCCTCGAAACGGAGAAGCGAATTACTCACGATATAGACACGGATTACGGTGTGATGGATCCCGCTTTTGAACGGGTGATGAGCCACTTGATGGGGCCGCCTCTGGTTGGTGGAAACAAGGTCACCATTCTTGAAAACGGGGCCGAGTTTTTTCCGCGCATGTTGGATGCCATACGCAAGGCAAAGCACAGTGTCACTTTGGAAAGCTTTGTTTTCATCAAAGGAAAAATCTCCAAGGCTTTTGCGGATGCGCTTTGCGAAGCCGCACAACGGGGAGTTAAAGTTCACTTCCTCCAGGATGCGATGGGATGCGATTGCATCGACAGTGAATTCGTTCAGCGCATGGCCGATTGCGGCGTGGAATTGGAGATTTTCAGACGATTTAATCTGGCGCATTTTAACCATCGCACTCATCGGAAGCTCCTGATTGTGGATGGGCGTATCGGTTTCACAGGTGGTGCCGGAATCTCCGATCAATGGGATGGCAATGGAGATAAAGCCGATCATTGGCGAGACACCCAATATGAAGTGGAAGGACCTGTGGTTTCCCAGATGCAGCAGGCATTTATGGATAACTGGATGCAGACCCGCGCCCAGGTCTTGCATGGCGACCTCTACTTCCCTGAGCTATTCCCTTGTGGGGACAAAACTTGTCAGATGCTGAAAAGCTCTGTCAGCGAAGGCGCAGACAGTGCGCGTTTGATGTTTCTGCTTTCCATCGCCGCTGCCAGACATTCCATCCGCATCGTCAATCCATACTTTGTTCCTGACATGCTGGTGCTGAAGCTTTTGAAAAAAGCCCGCCAGCGAGGAGTGAGTATAGAGATCATCGCTCCTAGCAAGCGTATTGATCAGCGGCTCGTTCGGTTTGTCGGGCGTGCTCGCTGGGGCGGGCTGCTGAGGGAAGGGGTGCGTTTCTATGAGTTTCAGCCCGCCTTGCTGCACAGTAAATATTTCATTGTGGATGAGCATTGGGTCTCGGTCGGTTCCTGCAATTTGGATGACCGCTCTTTATGCTTGAATGAAGAAGCTAATTTAAACATCCTCGGCACTGACTTTGCGAGGGAGCATCTTGAGGTGTTCGAATACGACAAAGCGCAGTCCGTCGAAATCACCTGGGCGACATGGCGAAACCGTCCCCTTCAGGAAAAGCTTCTCGGTCATGTGGGCGGTATCATGCGTTCGCAAATGTAGTTAGGCTAGCGCCAGGTCGGCGATGAGTGGCAAGTGGTCGGATGCCGTACGTATTTGTTTGTCACTGGGCACCTCCACGTGCTCAACGACCAGCCTGTCATTGATAAATATGTAGTCCAGGCGCGCAAGCGGCCAGCGTGAGGGAAAGGTTGCCCGTGGCCAACGTTGCAGTGTCCAGGGCTGCACGTCATGCAACAATCGGGTGAATGCGCGATAGACCTGGGAACCTGGCAGTGCATTGAGGTCTCCACATAAGATGAATCGAGCTTGGCCTGCAGGTTCCCCCATCCACTCAGGCCCCAGAAGTGCCTGGGTCTGGGCTAGGCGCTCGTCCCACGCCAGTCCGAGGTGAGTATTGAGCAGAAAGACTTCTTCACCCTTCACGTCCAGTCTTACCAACAGCGCCCCACGGGGTTCAAATGCCAGTCGTGAGCTTGTCGTTGGCAATATACCTTTTTTGACCAGACTCATGGGGAGCTTGCTCAGAATGGCATCCCCGTAGTGTTCGGAAAAGTGACTCAGGGTGGGATGGAACTGGAAGTCCATTTTCAGATGATCCGCCAGTAGCCGCACCTGATCTATTCCACCGCTTCGTGCCCTTTCTACATCCAGTTCCTGTAGCGCTACCACATCAGGGTTAAATGAGGCGATGACCTCCGCGATGCGGCCTTCATCCAGACGCGCATCCGTACCTACACAGCCATGCACATTGTAGGTCATCACACGGAGGGTTGATGTGATGCTCATGAATGACAACTTGGGTCTGACAGTTTCTCGCTGGTCTGTAGTGAGGGTGATGCATTTATCTTTGTGAAGTTTTAGCTGGAGGGGACATCTCTTGCATTTGTTCGAGAGCCTCTTTGCGGTCTTCATCGGTGACCTTGGAATGATTTTCCTTGTTGGCCAAGTCAGCGGCCATCTGTTCAATCTGATCAGTGCCACCCAATTGAGAGTCCTGATCCTGGCTCGTAGATGGAAGATGTTTTTTCATAATGTCTGTGGATACAGATACGCATGTGCGACGGCCTTCGGTCCTGCTCGTTTTAAGAGGCACTTCAATACATCCATGTCCTGTTACGGCGGCGAATCACATGAGCAGCCGAGGCTCTTTCTGTGCCCAGACTGCCAACACTAACCATCCGATATCCTATGAAATCCTATTCGATTAAAACCCTGGGAGCTGCTCTGGTCTGTGCTTTCGCAGGCCTTTCCCTTGTGACTACACAAATTCATGCTGCAGATCCAAAAAGCACTCTGAACACTGGCGATGAAGCGTTCGTGAAGGCCGCTTCTCAACACGGCATGGGCGAAGTCCAAATTGCCGCTCTGGGTGTCAAAAAATCTTCTCGTGAAGATGTGCGGGCACTGGCTGAAAAGCTGGTGACTGATCATGGTGCAGCCAATACCGAGCTTGCCACGCTGGCCAAAACCAAAGGCGTGATGATCTCGGCCGTCACGGATCCGAATGATACGGAGACCATGAAGGAACTCGAAAACACGAATTCAGGCGAGGCCTTTGATAAAGCCTTTCTTGCCCAGCTCGAAGACGACCATGAGGCCTCTATCGACCTCTTTGAAGAGGCTGCTAAAGACTCTGCCGATGCAGAAGTCAAAGCATGGGCTGCTAAAATGCTGCCAACTCTCCGCGCTCATCTGAGCGAAATTCAGGCAGCCATTAAAAAGTAACCATCCACATCTTCTGACCGCAGTTTGATCTGCCTTTAGAATGCCCTGGCGGTGATGACGGACCTTTAGGCCTGCTCTCACCGCCAGGGTTGTTTCAGCCTCTCTAGCTCGTTATTCGATTTTTTGTTATGCCTCCACCACCTCCTCTGCCCAAAAAACTCGCTGGCCTACTGGTGCCGGTTTTTGCCATGCGCCGCACGGATGACATGGGCATCGGTGACACCCAAGCAGTCATCGAAACCATTGACTTCTGTGCTGCCAATCAATTCGCCGTCCTTCAGTTGCTGCCTATACACGAAACGGTTGGAGACCACAGCCCTTACAATCCCATCAGTTCTAGGGCTCTTTCACCTGCCCTCCTGACCCTGCATCCTGATTGGGTGCCAGGATTGAGTGAGGAAATCATCAAGCGGCATGCTACAGAATCCTGGCTCATCCAGCTCAGGGAAGGACCTGTAAAACACCTGTCTGTCCATGCCTTGAAATTGCAAATCTTGATGGATGCTGCCAAGTCCTTTGAAGAGCAGATGGATGACTTTACTGCTTTGGCTGAAGACTTCAAAGCATTTCAAGATCAGGAGGATCAGTGGCTACCGGCCTATACACTTTTTCGCGTGCTCGTTCATGAATATGAAGGCAACACTCATTGGGAGCAGTGGCGGCCGGAGCATCATAGCCTAGCTTTGGCAGAGTCTTGGTTTGCAGCCCATGCCGACAATGCGCGCCTAGCTTCACTCAGACGTGCTTTTGCATTCGTTCAATGGGTAGCCCATCGGCAGTGGCTGCAGGTGCGGACGCATGCTGAAGCCCAGAGTATCAAGCTGATGGGGGAAATGTCATTCGGTGTCTCCAAAAGCAGTGCGGATGTCTGGAGCCGACCTGAGCTTTTCGATACAGAATGGAGCATGGGTACACGGCCGGTGTCTTATTTTGATACCAATAAAGACTCCGAGCGCTGGGGACAAAATTGGGGGTTGCCGCCCTACCGTTGGGAAAACCATCGCTCAGAGAAATTCGCCTGGCTCCGAGGGCGAATGAGTTCTGAAGCAAAGTACTTTCATATCTGTCGGCTCGACCATCTAAGAGGCTATTTCCGCGCCTACATGTTTCCATGGCAGGGCGGTCCTCAGCATGCCGAATTTGCCACCTTGAGTGAAGAGGAGGCCTTTCTCAAAACCAATGGTCGCTTGCCCCGTTTTGTCCCTGGGCCAGATGATGAGGAGACCACGGCGCAGATGAATGACCTGCAAGGCCGTGAACTTATCTCCATCATGCAGGAGGCTGCTGGCGAAATGGGACTGATGGCCGAGCTGATGGGAATGATGCCAGACTACATGAGACAGGCATTGGAAGACCTCCAGATGCCAAATTTAACTTTCCCACTTTTGGAGAAGGATGACGAAGGGCATCTTCTTCATCAGGAAAATTTCCGTCCTCTCAGTCTCGTCTCCTATGGGAACCATGACCACGCACCGCTGGCAGCAGTCTATGCCCGCCTTCATGAGGGGATGGGAAAGGATATGTCTGAAATGTCTGGAGACCTTCGCAACCTTCTGGCCTTTGCCGGTTGGTCAGGTTCCCCGCCTGATACGCTCACCAGCGAGCTGCTTTCCGCTTTGCAAAAATCCTTGTTTGAGACGCCCTGCCTGCTGGCTGTTCTCATGTGCACGGATCTTATCGGCACTGCACAGCGCTTTAATCTGCCTGGCAGTTATGGAAGCATGACCTGGTGTGAGCGCCTGGAATTGCCCTGGGACGGACTGTGCAGCCATCCAGTTTATGGGGCGCGCATTAAGGAAGCTGTCCAATGGGTGTTGCAATCTGGGCGTGCCCCAGATTGAGATCGCCATGACTTTATTCGAACCTCCGAATTAAACTCGCCTTCGATACATGCCGATACATCCGCGCATCATGCAATAAACGATATTTCAAAAAGTAGAATGTTTAACACGGACCTGTCACCTCCAACGCTTGAAAATGGCTGCCACTTATGTTAAAAACAAATCAGCATTCCGGCTTAAACGCTCCTAAAAACTCGGCGAAAGAGATCGTGAAAAATCCTCCAAATCCATCCGAACCTGGCGCCGGGAAAGAGCAGTCTTTCCCAACTAAATCTTCATCCTTCTCAGAGCCAGCTCTGGTGCTCGTGGTGGATGATCAAGCTAGAAACCTGCAAATAGTCAAAAAAGTACTTACCTTTGATGGTTATCAGGTGACGACAGCGGAGAGTGGTAGTGAAGCGCTAAAAAGCATTGCTGTTCGTCGTCCAGATCTCATTCTTTTGGATGTGGTGATGCCGGAAATGGACGGATTTCAGGTCTGTGAGCAGATCAAAGAAAATCCCGCTACCCACGATATTCCTATCGTCTTCCTATCAGCGGATACGGAGCATCGTTCCATCATGACCGCCTTCTCCAAAGGCGGCATTGATTACGTGCCCAAGCCTTTTAATAAGGCGGAACTCCTGGCTCGCGTGCGGACCCATGTGGATCTTTACCGCAGCCAGAAGCGCCATACAAAGGAGATCGCTGAGCGTCAGCGCACTCTTCACATCATTGCTCATGAGTGGCATAAACCCTTGCAGCGCATCTTCCTGTTTTTGTCGAAGATCCAGGACCTTTCAGATTCCACCCTGCCAGAGACGCGCATTGCCTTAAGCAAAGAGGCCACGCGGGACACAGAGCGCATGCTTGCTTCCATTGAAGACTTTCTGCATCAGCAGTCGCCGGATGGCAGCGCTACCGCTGAGTCATCCTCAGGATGGCTGACGACAGATGATCTCAAATCCATGGCCGGTAAGTGGTATGTCACGGCCAAGCGCAAACTCGTAGAACTAGTGCTTTTCGCTCCCTCTGTCCCGATTTCCATTCCTGTGGCGATGCCCTTTGCCATTCACCAAATTGTGGATGCCGTCATCTCCAATGCGGTTAACTTTACTCCCCAGACGGGACGTATCGAAGTCCGTATTTTTGAGGAAAATCAGCGCATCGTTCTGCGCGTGGAGGATGAGGGTCCAGGTTTTTCTGACGACTATCTGCGCCGTAAATTTCAGCCCTACATGCGCCCTGGCACCGAGCCGCCATCGGCCGCCCTCGGAGTCGGTCTCGCCGCTGCCAAACGAATCGCTGACCGTATTCATGCCACACTAACTATTGGCAACCGTGTGCGGGCCGACGGCGGTGGATGTGTGACTGTGGAATTTCCTGCGGCCGATGAATTGGCCCAGCTCAAAGCAGCCCCCGCTGTAAAACCACGCAAAGCTTCAGCAAATGGGCGTAAAAAGGTCGCTGGCAGTTAGTTAGACCTTTATTCGTCTTCTTATTCGACTGGCACTTCCAGCCAGCTTAAATCCGGTCCTGAGGGGACAATTTTGGACGGATTGATATCTTCATGCGTCATGTAATAATGGCGCTTGATATGGTCCATATTGACCGTCTCGGAAATGCCGGGCTGGTGGTATAATCGCCGAAGATACCGCGAAAGCTGGGGATAGTCTTTGATCTGCCGGATGTTGCACTTGAAGTGCCCATGATAAACGGCATCGAAACGGATCAGAGTACAAAACATCCGCCAGTCTGATTCCACGGCCTCTTTCCCCATGAGGTAAGGCTCGTTCCGGTTGGCTAGACGTGATTCCAATTCATCGAGTGCTATAAAAAGCTCCCGCACCGCCTGTTTATACACCGCTTGCGAGGTTGCAAACCCAGCTTTGTAAACGCCGTTGTTGACCTTCTCGTAAATGAAGGCACTCAAAGCTTTCTGCTCTTCTGCATGCTCAGTCGGGAACAGGTTGCAGCGGCGAGTATGGCAAGTCTCGAACCCGTGGACAAACATTCGGCAAATATCGTCCTCCGAGTTGTTGACGATCAGTTTTCTTTCGCGATCCCACAACACCGGCACTGTGATCCGGCCTTTGAATTGAGGATCAGTTGCGTGATAGGCCTCCGATAAGAATTCAAAGCCGTTGACCTCATCTCGCGAATGTCCATCGCCTTCATGAAAAGCCCAGCCCCGCTCATCTCTTACGGGATCTGCAACAGTCACGCTGACAGTCTCCTCGAGTCCCAAAAGATGCCGCACAATCAAGGTGCGATGAGCCCATGGACAGGCCAGCGATACATACAGATGGTAACGCCGCTTCTCAGGGGGAAATCCAGTCACACCATCAGGGGTGATCCATTGACGGAATGCATCTTCCTGGCGGGTGAATTCGCCATCATTACTTTGTTCGTTAGGGAACTGGGCCATCGCAATTCAATGTTAAGGTGTTCAGTCTGGAGGAGCTACAAGGATATCTTGTGAATGGCTGATCTTAGGGGTAGCAGAAGCCGGTGCTGGCAGCCAGGTGGCGTGGCATTTCCGGCAGTAAAACTTCTTTTTGAAAAGCCCCAGATCGCTTGCCCACTCGATCAAGAGAGGCGTGATGAGAAACTTGCGGGTAAACTGGGGGTATTCCACCGCAAGGGAGCTGCATTCAGGGCAGCTAAAGATATGATTGCAAATGGGGTCATTTTCATCCTGTAGATCTTGAATGATGGATACCGCCTGGGAGTAAGCGGCCTCATCCACCTGAAGAATGAAATGCCCGAGTGGTTTTGTGAGGAACAGAAAGCGCTGCATATCACTTTCGTCATGAACGCGGGTTTTGATGCCTCGCCCCGCGAGTTTCTCGGCCAGTTGTTCCGCTTCCCGCAGACGATCCATGGTTGCCAGATTGATGATGTTCATAATAGTGAAAAGTGATTTGAAAGGATTCGTGCGGCTCAACGTGGCCGCGCTTGCTGAAATTCGTCACGGCCAGCTTGGCGGCTCCAAACGATACGGTTTTCGCAAGCTGCAATGCTTTGGCCCATGCAAATCGTCATACCATGCAGGTCTGCATGATGAGGGATGATTATTAATGTGTTGAAAATCAACAATTTAACCATCGTGGCACACGAGGTATGGGCTGTGCATAAGAGGAAAGGGACATCGTGCTTCACTGCACATCTCCACAATTAACCATTGCGCTCACTTTCCTCATGAACATTGCCCCTACTTCCTCCTACGTTGATAAAGATGATGAAACTCTGATGGCATGCTTGGCCGCCAAAGAGCCAAATGCACTCTGGGTCCTCCATCAGCGTTATCATTCAATCCTGAAGTCCATCATCATCTCAGTGATTCACGATGAAACGGATGCCGATGATGTGCTGCAGGAAGTCTTCATTCAGATCTGGACGCATGCGGCTAATTTCTCCTCCTCGAAAGGTAAGGCTGCAGGCTGGCTTATTACCCTGGCTCGTCGCCGCGCCATTGACCGCCTTCGTCAGCGTCACGCCTACCACCTCGCTACTGAGCGTCTGGAAAAGGCATCCAAGCCTTCCAACGCTTATGAAATCGAAAGCGCTGAGCATGATATCGAGCGCCAGGATACCCAAAACTATCTCAACCAGCTTCTTCAGCAATTGCCAGTGCCGCAAAAGGAAGTGGTCATCCTCGCCCACCTGCACGGCATGAGCCAGCGCCAGATCGCAGTGCACATGAGCCTGCCTCTGGGCACAGTCAAAACACGCCTTGAACTGGGCATGCGCAAACTTTGCCACGTCGCTTGCGCCGCTCATCACAAGGTGATGTAATTGATTCCTAACTCTGACTGAACCGAATTCTGGAAAACTCCGGGATTCGGTTCAGTCGTTTTTATTGATAGCGACCAAATAATCAAAAGCGCGGCGGGCACGCACAAGAGTGTCATGGATGGATTCTCCATGATATCCTGCCAGCTCCAGAATGAGGGATCCTTTGAACTGATTCCTCTTCAGTTCGCCCAATAGCCAGGGCCAGTCGATCCTGCCTTCCCCCGGATTAAGATGGGCATCACTGTTTCCCAGGTTATCATTCGCATGCAGCATCTTGAGATGCCCGGAAAGCTTGTGCACCACCGACCCCAGCTCTCCTGCCAGATTAGCATGCCCCGTGTCCAGGCACGTACCCACATTGCATTCCCGTATCTGGCCTAACAAATAAAGCATATCGCTTGTGTGGCCGAACAAAAGATGCGGAAGCATGTTTTCCAGCAGCAGATTCACGCCCAGATCCGTGCATCGTCGGGCCACCAGGTTTAAGGATTCCGCCGCGTGGTTCATGTGCTGGAGGAATTCCTCCTCCGGTGGTCGGCCCTCCCTTTCTGGGCCAGGGTGCAGCACGATGTTGCGCGCTCCCATCACCGCCGCTGCCTCACAGGCCACGATGAGCTCATTCACCGCTCCACGCCTCGTCGGCTCATGCAGGGAGGTGATGTCAATGTGGTCAGCAAAAGGCGCGTGAAAGGAAAAGGGATGCAGTTCCAGTGCACGCATGCGTTCGCCCGCTTCACGCACCTGATCCTTTTGATGATAGTCCAGATGCTTTGGAAATGAGCAGATTTCGATCTGGCGAAATCCGCTGGCGTGGATGTCATCCAGCACTTCAAAAATACTGCGATGATAAAAGCATCCGGTGGAAAGTCCGATGGGCCATTGGTTCATAACATGGGATGGGTGAGGAGGGTTTGACGAAGGGGTGCCAGGCAACTCCCAGCATCACAGGGGGAAAGACAAAAACCTTTTTCGCGCGTGGAGACGCAGTTGAAATCCACCAGCTCATCCAGGCCGGTGGCGCGCAGTCCCGCAAACACCCGCGTATAAAAATCCGCCCGGATAGCCGCACTGTAGTCTCCCCAGTTCATCCCCCAGCCATAGCCAGAGTTTTCAAACTTGGAGCGGATATAGCCGGCGATATGTCGCGGATGCCAGCCTTTCGCTAAAAGGCTCCGGGTGATGAGTTGCATTCCGGCTGGTTTCAGCAGTCGATCATTCGGATCTTCCACCAGCGAGCGCATGCACGGCGGCAGCAGATACCCCGGAGTCTGGTGATAAGTCTCCGGCCAGCGTTCTTCCGGGTCATGATGATCGGAGTAAAAGTATTCGTGAAAGCGCTTCAGCGGAGAGCCCAGGTATTCATCCAGCAGCTTGCCCGTACCATGAGTTTCATCAGGGATGCGTACACAGGCACGCTTGGCCAGTTCTCTCACTTCCGCTTCCACCTGGCGCACTTGGAGCGCCAGCTTCACATCCATTTCATGCAGCGGCACCACTCTCACCAGGGGGATTTGGTCGCGCACATCATCTCCCAGTCCCTGCATCCACGGCTTTAAATAATAAGTGAATGGCTGGCGGATCATCCGAGAGTAAAGCGGATCTCCATACTCAGAAATGTCCACGGAGACGATTTCCCTCCGCCCCGTGCGCCCAGGCCCCACGTGCACCGCCGTGATCTCCACGGGGATGTCCATCAGCGATGCCGCATCCGCTTTGATCCTTTGCGCCATGTACTCCAGCAGCAGTGACTGAGCGCCAAAGGCACTTTGGGCTTTCGCATCGATCTGCTGGGCAAACTCCGGTGGCACCTGCTCCACACACTGGCTGCGAAATTCAGGGGCAGGGTCCAGCAACTCCAGTCGCCTGGCCACATCGGAATCGCGTCCGATCCGCCACACAAAATGGTGTCCTTGACCCGTCAGGATGTGCAGCGGACGGATGCCCCAGTGCAGCAGCAGGCACTCGATCACCTTCACCACCGGCTCTTGGATTTCAAAAGCACGCACTGGGTCCAGGTGCGCCTCAGCAGGTGAATCGAAGTTCACATACTCAATGTCCAGGTGGAACAGCAGGGAATGGGTATCCCCCAGCGATCTCGCGATATCCAGGTCCCGTTCCAAAAACCAATCCAGCTCCTGGGGTGGACGCAACTGGCTTCGGTGGAAAAGGCATCCATCAGAATGGGTGACATAAGCAGCCGTCACTTGATCCAGCGTTTCACCGCCTAAAAATTCGATCAAACGCTGCCGGATAGCATCATCCCGGTAAAAAGGTGTCATCCAGGTTAATCGTGTCAGGCACCTCCTCCGCGTGCTGCTCCCCGCAGCTTATTCCTCCCACCGGATGTTAAACGGATCCAGCCATACGGGGCAGGGGATGCGAACCCTCCTTGAACCCCACCCCCAATACCATGAACAACACTGCCCCCTGCGAAACCTGCGGAAACGTTTACGACAAAGCCTTCACGGTGACTCTCCACGGTCAGCCACATGTTTTTGACAGCTTTGAATGCGCCATCCATGCCTTGGCTCCTATCTGTGAGCATTGTGATTGCCGCATCATTGGCCACGGGGTGGAGTCGGAGGGTAAGATCTTCTGCTGTGCCCATTGTGCCACCCATGCTGGGGAGCGCGGGCTCAAGGATCGTCAGTGAAAAAAGAAGGAGTGAAGGCACAGCCCTCACTCCTTCAAATAGAATACTCGTATTTAAGGACTAGGTCGTCTCCAGCCCACGTGCCATCACCACTTTGCCGGTGCGCACGGTTTCCACGATCTCGAACTTGCTCAGCAGGCGCACCGCCGCATCCAGCTTGTCTGTGTTGCCACTGATCATGGCGATCAGGCTGTCCTCCTGGAGGTCCACCGTCTTACCGTTGTAATGCTCCACGATTTGCAGGATTTCCGTGCGCTGCTCTGGACCGGCGGCGACCTTGATCAGCACCAGTTCCTTGGCCACCGCATCGCGGTCGTTGTGCTCGATGCCGTGGATCACGTCGATGAGCTTGTTCACCTGCATGATGATCTGGTGCAGACCTTCAGGATGGCCGCTGATGCCGATGGTCATCCGGCTGAAGCGTGGATCACGCGTCTGGGATACCACTAGGGATTCGATGTTAAAGCCACGGCGGCTGAACACGGCGCAAATGCGGCCGAGCACGCCAGGCTGGTTGTTCACCAGCACGCTCAGCGTGTGGATGTTGACGATGTCTGCCTGGGGTGAAGGCTTCTTGTCAGTGGTGGCAGGGATGCGGTCGCTCATGGTATCGTTGATTTGAAAATAAGGTTTGGAAAAAGAAAGGTTAGGAAAGGGAGGCTCGGAATTTTTTCAGTCGCTGTCGGGCCATTTGGGTATAGGCGGCATTGCATTCGATGCCCATCCATTGCCGCCCTTGACCTTCCGCTGCGATGGCCGTCGTGCCGCTGCCCAGAAAGGGGTCCAGGACTAGGTCATTTTCATCGCTCGCACAGGCCACCAGCTTGGTGATGAGTGCCAGCGGCTTCTGGCTGGGATGTCCGCACTTTTCCTTGGTCAGTCCTTTCAGACTGGGCACTCGCAGAATGTTTGTGGCGAACTTTCCTTTCTCCAAATGTGACTTGCGGGCTTCCAGGTCTTTGTAACGAGGATCTCTCAGATAGGCCGTGATGGTCTGCGCATCATACGGCAGGCGCACCGCGTCTTTGTTAAACTTCACGTCCTCACTTTTGCGCAATACCAGGATCATCTCGTACTGCGGGGTAAAGCTGTCCCGGCGTTCATTGTAGCCCACCGCACGGTCCCAGATGATGAGATCGTGAAATGCATGCTGATGACAGAGCCGGGACATGAGGTGGATAAAAGTATGCTCGCGTTTACCTAGCTGGCCGAAGATGAAGCAGAGGCCGTCCTCTTTGAGCACACGCAGGCATTCCCCCACCCACACCTCGCACCAGGCGAGGTAAGCTTCGGGCGTCTTCCATTGCGTGTCCCAGGCTTCATCTTCGAGGACGTTATAATAAGGCGGATCAGCGATCACTGTCTGGAACGTGGCATCGGGGAGCTTTTTCAGCGCCTTGACCACATCACCCTTGATGACAGTGTTGACTTTCATAGGGAGGGAAAGGTGTGCGGATGAATTTCTTCATCCGACACCTGTTCACGAAGGGCTCAATTACGTGGAACCGGTTGGCTTCTCCATCTTATGCTTCGGTGCTTCGATGATCATGTCTTCCAGGGCAGCGCCAGCAGGAATCATCGGGAACACGTTTTCATACTTGATGCACTCAGCTTCAATGATGCACGGGCCTTCATTGTAATCCAGAGCCTGTTGGAGGATGCGCTCCACGTCAGCCGGACGGCGTATGTGGAAGCCCTTGATGCCATAGGCTTCACCCAGTTTCACGAAGTCAGGGTTACCCACCAGATCCACCCCGCTCTCACGGTTTTCGAAGAACAGTTCCTGCCACTGGCGCACCATGCCCAGGTAGCTGTTGTTCAGGATCAGGATCTTGATCGGCAGCTTGTGGATCGCGGCTGTCGCCAGTTCAAATAAGGTCATCTGGAAACCACCGTCGCCGGAGATGGACACCACCAGCTTGTCAGGGCAGGCCAGCTGCGCACCGATGGCCGCCGGGAAACCAAAGCCCATCGTGCCAGCACCGCCGGAGCTGATCCAGTGGTAGCTTTCGTCGTTCTTATAGAACTGCGCGGCCCACATCTGATGCTGGCCCACGTCCGTCGTCACGATTGCCTTGCCCTGGGTCAGGGTATAGAGTTCGTCGATCACCTGCTGCATGCGCAGGCCACCCTGCTTCTTATAGCTGAGAGGGAACTTTTTCTTGTAGCCGTCCACATGCTCCACCCACTCTTCAGTCGGCAGCTTTTGCACCAGCGGCAGCAGTTTGGACAGAGCAGCTTTCGCATCGCCTTTGATGGTCACGTCCACCTTGATCATCTTGTTAAACTCAGCCGCATCAATGTCGATGTGGATGAGCTTCGCATTGCGGCCGAACATGTGTGGTTTGCCAATGATGCGGTCATCAAAGCGGGAACCAACGTTCAGGATGAGGTCAGCTTCGCAAATCGCCTTGTTCGCATACGCAGTGCCGTGCATGCCCAGCATGCCCAGGGAGAGTGCATGCGTTTCAGGGAACACGCCTTTGCCCAGCAGGGTCGTCGTCACGGGAGCACCCAGCGTCTCTGCCAGTTGCTTCAGTTCTTTGTCCGCACGGGCGATCATCGCGCCTTGGCCAGCGAGGATCACTGGGCGCTTGGACTGGGAGATCAAGCGAGCTGCCTCCTCGATGCCCTTCATGTCAATCTTCAGCGACTCTTCAGGATGATACCCTGGAAGGTCGATAGGCTCGTCATAGTTCCCGGTAAAGGGAGCCTGGCTTTTGTCCTTCGGAATATCGATCAGCACCGGGCCTGGACGACCTGTGGTGGCGATATGATACGCCTCACGGGCAATGCGCGGGATGGCATTGGTATCCTTCACCAGATAGTTATGCTTCACCACCGGAGCGGTGATGTTAAAGATGTCTGCTTCCTGGAAGGCGTCCTTGCCCAGCATCCAGCTCACCGTCTGGCCGCACAGCACGATCATCGGCACGCTGTCCATCTGTGCCGTCATCAGACCTGTGATCGTATTGCCAGCACCAGGGCCCGAAGTCACCAGCACCACCGCAGGCTTGCCTGTGGCGCGTGCATAGCCGTCAGCCATGTGAACCGCACCCTGCTCATGGCGGACGAGGACAAACTTCATGTTCGTCTTCATAGTTTCCAACGCGTCGAAAATCGGGATCGCGGCGCCGCCGGAATATCCGAACACGTACTCGATGCCGAGGTCGGCCAGCGTTTTGATTAGCGCTTGTGCGCCATCCATTTGGGGTGTGCTCATAGGTTGTCTGGTGAAAATTGCGTTTTCGAGGGCTATTTTATCATTTGAATCATAAAATGCAATCCAAAGTTTGATGTTTTTCGACCAAGTTCGGTTAAATCCGACTTCCAGCGGGTCAAAAATAATGAAATTCAATCAAAGATCGTGCATCCGAATCGGTTGGAGGACTCGAAGTTGCCGATTTTTTGGAGAACAACGCCCGACTGATATGGATTAATCCCCAAATGTGGAATGGGCATTCGTACTTGCCGTCTTCTCCTGTTCCTGATAACCACACCCACTAGGAACTTACACAATGCTCTCCACAAAATCGCTTTCCGCTATGCCCGTCAGCAATCCTCAGATATTGGCCCATCCCTTCCTGGAAAAGATGTATTCAGATGAATACTTCCCACCCGCCTTGGTGGATAAGCTCAAAGACATTCTCATGAAATGGTGCGAGGAAATTGAAGCGGTAAAGCCCGCCGACCTTCCGGCCCTTTATGAGCTTTCCCATGAGGCCACTGAACAGATCAATCAACTCGCAGAAGAATTTGAAGAAAACGAAAGCGAAATTGAAACAGCCGCCCGCGAGGCCATCGCCGCAGATTTTAGGTTTATTGCCGCCGCCTACGGTTACGAGGCCGATATTGAAGAATTGATCGCACCCCGGGATTGGTAGTTCACTTCATTCATGAGCACCCAATGTCCCACCGCTGCCCGCAGTCTTACCCCCACGGCGGCAGCCTCACTGCCCTGCCATTTCTGCGGACACCCCGACACCCATCAATTGGACGATCTCCACATCTGTGATGAATGTTACATCGCCAAAGGCTCGTGTTGCGCTGGCGAAGACGAGGCGGAGGCAACTCTTTGAATTGAATCCTGCGACAGATGAATTTTGGTTTAAGGGTGGCCGGCTCCCTGCAACCGGGTTCAATCGCCACTGGCCTAGCCCATCCCCCCTGTATTCGTAGTGACCCGTAGCCCGCACAGTCCCCCGGTGCGGAAAGCCGGATCGCAACCGAAACCCATCCCGAGCTGGATGCCATCCCGCCCACGCCCCGGCCCACTTCCGTCCGGTTTACAAATGTCAGTAAACATCGTATAATAATGCGTGAAATTTTCTTCCCGTTTGCCGCATTTGAAATCTCCCCTTGCTGCCAGCCAGCCTCCCAAATGTCCCCAAATGGGGGATTGGGGACGCCGTGGGGATTCAATGGGGAAACAAATCCCCATGGATATCTTGTTTGAAACCAACGAGTTACGATAAAAAATCCCCAAATGGGGAAAATTTGAAATTCATCCCCAAATCCCCATCGCTGGCTGCGTATTGTTATTCCCCCTCATTAGACCGGAATTAACCGGCCTGCTCCTCATGGTCCGCTATATCCTTACAGTCCTTTCGTCCGCGCTGCTTTTTAGCCATTCCGCCATGGCTGCGGATGCACCACATCCAGGCAAGGTCATTTATGAAAAGCTATGCTTGGAATGCCATGGTGATAAAGGCCAGGGCGTGGATGGAAAATATGACGAGCCTCTGATTGGCGACCGTGCTTTAGAGGTCCTGGCTCGCAAGATTGAGCGCACCATGCCGGAGGAAGACGTCGGTGCCTGTGTGGGGGAAGATGCCAAAGCGGTGGCTTCTTATATCTACGACGCCTTTTACTCACCTGAGGCCCAGGCCCGCATACGTCCCCCGGAAAAAGACCTGACCCGGCTCACCATCGCCCAGTATCGCACCAGCGTGATGGATCTCATTGGTCGTTTTCGTCAAGGGCCAGGTTTCGATCGCCCCATCAAGGAAGACATGGGTGTAAAAGCCTTCTACAATGGTTTTGAACCCCTTCAGCCTGAGCCGGAACAGCCGGATGAAAAACTGCCTCAGGAAACAAAGCTGGAAGAACTGAAGGCCGCCAAGGCCGACGGAAAAAAAATCTCCGCCGCCAAGGATGAACTCCGCAAAGCCATCGAAAAACGCGAGCGTGAAAAGCGTGCCCTGGCCGAGAAACGCATGGAGGAGCGTAAACGTTACAAGTTTGAGCGTGTGGATGACCGCATCAATTTCAAGTTTGGTGCCGACAGTCCGGACAAAGAAAAGATGGCGACGGATCAGTTTAAGATCCGCTGGGAAGGTAGCATCGTTGCTGAAGAAACGGGCACTTATGAATTCATCATCAAGAGCGAAAATGGTGTCAGGCTGTGGATCAACGAAGATCAAAAAGCACTGATTGACGGCTGGGTGACCAGCGGCCCGGAAGTGAGGGAAGAAAAAAAGAGCATCTACCTCGTCGGTGGGCGCGCTTATCGACTCATTTTGGAGCACTTCAAATTCAAAGAGGCTTCTGCCTCCATCGAGCTCCGCTGGAAGCCGCCGCATGGCATTGAGGAAATCATCCCCAAGCATGTCCTGCGGCAGGACAAACCCAACCCGCTCATGATCGTGAGTACCAATTTCCCTGCCGATGACCGCAGCGTCGGCTACGAACGCGGATCCAGCATCAGCAAAGCCTGGGATCAGGCCACGACCGAGGCCGCCATCGCCACGGCCGAATATGTAGAGGAAAATTTGGACCGCCTAGCCGGCACAAAACCGGATGCTCCTGACCGCGCGGATAAACTGAAAAAGTTTGCTCTCACTTTTGTCGAAACGGCTTTTCGCAGGCCTCTCAATGAAGAGCAGAAAAAACTCTATGTGGACTCGCATTTCGAGACCGCCAAGTCACCTGAAGTCGCCGTCAAAAGGGTGTCTCTCTTCACCCTCAAATCTCCCCGGTTCCTTTATCCTGCACTGAGCGAAAACGATACCCCGGATGACTTCGACATCGCCTCCCGCCTCGCTCTCGCCCTGTGGGATTCCGTTCCTGACAAAAAGCTCACCCAGGCCGCCGCGGAGAAGAAACTGCACAAGCCTGATCAGATCAAAGCCCAAGCTTTGCGTATGATCACGGATGCCCGCACCAAAGCAAAGCTGCACGGCTTTTTCCATCATTGGCTGGAACTGGAACATGCCGAAAACACATCTAAAGATCCCAAAGCCTTCCCTGGTTTTAATGAAGAGGTTCTGGCAGATCTTCGCCACTCCTTGCTTCAGTTCATCGACCAAGTCGTCTGGACTGAAAAATCTGATTATCGCGAGCTCCTGCAGGCTGATTACCTTTTACTCAATGACCGGCTGGCCAAATTTTACGGTCAGAACGTCAAGGGGGGTGAGTTCCAGCGTGTATCCTTTGACCCCAAACAGAGGGCTGGGGTCGTTACCCATCCCTATCTGCTGGCCTCTCTCGCCTATAGCAAGCAGACCTCCCCCATCCATCGCGGTGTCTTCCTCACTCGCAATATTGTCGGCATCTCCCTGAAATCGCCACCGATGGCCGTGACCTTTGATGAGAGCCATTTTAATCCGAGCCTCACCATGCGGGAAAAGATCACTGAGCTGACGAGGAACAATTCCTGCATGTCCTGCCACTCCACCATCAACCCCCTCGGCTTCAGCCTGGAAAACTTTGATGCCATTGGTCGCTGGCGTACTCAGGATAACAAAAAGCCCGTCAACCCCATCAGCGAGCTCGCCACCGAAGAAGGCAAAAACATCCGCCTCACCGGCCCGCGCGACATCGTCAACTATGTCGCTGACAACCCCGCCGGTCACCGCGCCTTCATCCGCCATCTGTTCAACCACACCGTCAAGCAGCAGATCCCCGCCTATGGCCCCGAGGTCATGGACAAGCTTCAAAAGGACTTCGCCGCCAACGGCTGCAACATTCAAAAACTCCTCGTTCAGATTTCTGTCCTCGCCGCACTGGATGGCGTGCGCTAATCAATATTTTCTTGAGTGGTGCGACATCGATATTGAAGACAGTGATTCACAGCCAATATCTCCTCCTTCCAATCATCTTGGATCTCTCCGGACCCTCACCATATCACCGCTATTCAGCTTCATCGAATTCGCCACCTGCTGAAACATCGGTGCGTATTTCTCCAGGCGTTCTTTGGCCATGGGACTGTTTGCCGGGCCGGGGCAGTTGAAAAAGAGGATGATCATTTGGCCTTCGTAGAAGGTCTTAAACTCTATCACTGCCGCCCGCAGCGGGGCGGTGCCCATCGGCCCTTCGGCGGTGGCGATCTTGTACCGCAGGGTGTGTCGCCCATCAGTCTGATTAAAAGTTTCCCGATGCATTTCTTCGAAGTGCATCAGGTCCAGCCCCAGTGATTTAAAGTATCGCTTTTCCGACTCAATTGTGCAGGCATTGAAGGCCTCTTCTACAGTCTGGCCCTGGGGCAGCGGAATTACCTGCACATTGCCATGGAGGTGGCCGTGGCCGTACACATGTACGTGCTTTTGAAACATGGCCGGGTTACGCGCGGCTGTCGGCTTCCAACTCATGGGCCAGGATAGCGTCACCTTCACCCAGCCGTGCCGGGTCGTCACTGGTGTATGGTAACCTTCCAGCATCTCCATCTCAGGCTGGTTTCGATATTTGGGGCAGTAACTCAGCAGTTGGCCCCGGATCGCAGGTATCTTGATGTCTCCGCCTGCCCGATCCTCCACCCGTTGGAGAAAGAGCCTCAGCTCCGCCTCCCCTGTGATTTCCTGCACCGTCTTCACAGGGTCATCGAAGGATCGATCGATCTTCTCCAGCTCCGCCTTCATGGCCTCGCCGCCCTCGCGCAGCATCTCCTCCTCCAGTGCCCGTTTACCCTGGGCCAGGGGCGACTGCGTCCACAGGCCCTGCGTCTTTTCGATCTCCGTCTTCATCGCCGGAAATTTCTCCATCAGGAGCACCATCTGCCGCTCCATCGCATGGGCGTAGGCTCGCGCATGCATCAGCTCCGTCCGGCGATCCACCTCTTCCTCTTCGGCGGGCGGGGACTGGCCCTGGGCAGGGGAAAGCAGCCCGGCGAGGGCAAGGCAGCACAGCCACCGCAGCGGCGCTGAAAAGGCAGGGGAGAGGAAAGGCATCCACCTAAGAGACGGCCCAAGCTCGAAAAGTAAACGGGAAAACTCCGCCATTCACACAACGCCTCCAAATGGCCGCCTGCCTGTTCAATGCCATCCGGGCGGGTCGCTGCTTCGTTGATCTCTCGTCCTCACGTGGCATCTTCGCGCAAGAAAACCCTTCACTCCTCCGTAGCACCTTCATCCCCCTTTCATGAAAGTCCTGAACCGCCGCCAATTTCTTCGAGATCTCGGCATCTCTGCAACTGCGTTGCCCTTTCTCTCTGGTCTGCCCAGCATCACAGGCGCACCGGCTCCGCAGAAGCGGCAGCGGCTGATCATCATGTTCTCTCCCAATGGCACTGTCCCTGGGGAATTTTGGCCTGACCAGGAAGGCGAGGGTTTTGAAATGAAATCCATCTTGAAGCCGCTGGAGGCCTTCAAGGACAAAACACTCATTCTTCACGGCATCGCCAATAAGGTGCGTGGAGATGGGGATAACCACATGCGTGGTATGAGCTGCCTGCTCACTTGTGACGAATTGCTCAAGGGAAACATCATGGGCGGTGGTGGCAACCCTGCGGGCTGGGCCAGCAGTATCTCCATTGACCAGGAGATCAAAAACTTCCTTCAAAGCCGTCCTGAAACACGCACTCGTTTTGGCTCCCTGGAGTTTGGGGTTGCCGTGCCAGATCGTGCGGATCCCTGGACGCGCATGAGTTATGCAGGCGGCAACCAGCCCATCGCGCCTGTGGATGATCCACACCAAATGTTAGGCAAACTTTATGGCCGGATGAAGGACAAAGAAAGTCTGGTGAGCATCCTGGATGATGTTCGCGATGACCTTAAACGCGTTTCTTCCAAACTCAGCGCCCGCGACAAAGCCCTTCTGGACCAGCACATGACCCTTGTGCGCAGCCTGGAGCAGGATCTGGAGAATGCCGATAAGCAGGGCCAGCTAGCTCACCCTGTGCCGCAAGTCGATCCCAGCATTGAACTGGTCAATGATAACACGCCCGAGATCAGCCGTGTGCAAATTGACCTCCTGGTGAATAGTCTGGCAAATGACATGGCCCGTGTGGCCACTTTGCAGTACATGCGCTCCGTCGGCATGGCCCAGATGCGCTGGCTGGGCATTGATGAAGGTCACCACTCTCTTTCCCATGATCCCGATGACAACAAGGAGAGCTATGCCAAGCTGATGAAGATCAATACTTGGTTTGCAGGAGAGTTCGCCTATCTGGCCAAACGCCTCAGCGAAACCCCTGAATCCACCGGCGATGGTAGCATGCTGGACAATACCTTGCTCGTCTGGACCAATGAACTGGGCAAAGGGAATAGCCATACCCTCGATGACATTCCTTATGTCATGGTCGGTGGCGGTGGAGGCTTCAAAATGGGGCGAACTTTGAAGTTTGACAAAGTCGCCCACAATCGCCTTTGGATGACGGTAGCCCATTCCATGGGCCACTCTGGCCTCAAGACCTTCGGCAAAGCCGAGCTTTGCGAAGGTGGCTTGTTGAACTTGGCGTAACCGCGTTGCGCCTTACCCGCGCTTCCGCTCCAGCAAGTTCATCATGAGGAAGGACAGCATCAGCGCCGTCTGCTCGCCTTCATCGGCGGCATTGACTTGGACGAGTTCAAAGCGTCCTTCAAAGAGTGCGCTTTGTTTCGTCAGCCTCAGCACAGGTGTCGTGTCGGGACGGCTGGCCAGGTAGCGGGGGTGGAACATGAAGCCGCTGAACATACCCACGACTGGGATCTCACCGATAAATCCGTCCATCAGTTTAGCCCCGGGGTTTTCCTCGCGGATGAGAAAGGCGATCTCTTTGGAGCCAGGCGCAAAGACTTCATAATGCGCGCGCCAGAGGGACTTCATACCTCGCCTGCCGACAGCGCCGATCTCATTACCCCGCGCATCACGAAAGGTATATCGGGCTGACCAGTCCAGAATACGGTCTGCCTCGATCGTTGCCAGGAGCTGGGTGCGGGTGTCATTGGTATACACCTCCACTTTTTCCCGGAAACGAAACATCTTTTGCTTCACATAGCACACCTGGTTTCCTGCCGCATCTTCCACATAGATTTGAGGGGTGAGGGCGATGAGTTTGAATCGGAATGTCAGAGGATAGTTCATAGCGGAGTCTCATCATGAGCTGTAAGCACCGGAACTCACCCGAAAATTGGCATTTTTTTAAAACTCCGGGACTGCTACGGAACTGGATACTGGAACAGGCCCAAATGTTGCTTTAACTTAGGTGCATGTACTCAACATCCGTTCCCTGGAAAGTCCTTTCCTCCCAAGTTTCCGTCAGTGTTCTTTTGGAAGACTGGAATCTGGCCAATAATGAGCCAGAGGCGGACACGCTACGCAGTTATGTGGTCCAGGTTGTGTTTGATTCACCCTTTCTTTCGGTGCCGGTGGTGCATTTGGGACTTACTGGATTCGACATTGACCAACGAGACAGCGCCCGCCTGACGGTGAAGGCTGAAAGCATCACGGAATCCGGTTTCCAGGCGGTTATTTCCACCTGGTCCAACACTCGTGTCTATGCTGCTGAATTAAACTGGCTGGCCATTGGTTCTTAAAGCTGAATACTTTAGCCTGCATGGAGTACGCGCAGGCTGGATGTGGCAAAACTGTCTCGTACATCCTGCAGGCCGTCGGGTGCCAGGGACTTCAAAGCGGCGGGAACCTTTTTGCCTCCTAACAAAAAGTGACGAAGTGCAGCCAGGAAAAGTTCCGGCTGATCCTCTGCGGGGATGTCCAGCGTTTCTGGAAATGATGCATCAAGAATGGAGATGCCTTCTTCCGAGATATCCGCCAGTTCTTCAGCCCAGCGCATGACTGTTTCCGCAGCAGGGGCATCTGGATGTTTTTGTGTGACCAAGGCCAGGAGGTCTTTGCGGTTGGACACATTCATCAGCAGGGCCAGGAAGAACCGATGCTCAGGATCAGCAATATGGCTGCGCATGTTTTTGATGCGATCCCGATGCACACATTCGGCCAGGGTAGGGGAGATGCCGCTAGCGGCTTGGCCATGCTTCTTTTGAAATGCCGTGAGCACTGTCTCCCATTCGCCGAGATCTGACAGATGCCCCATGCTGTGTTGAAGGATATAAAAGCCGCGCTCGAAGTCTAGGCTGGTGATCATTTCCAAAACCAGTTCCGCATAAGACGGGTCTTCGGTCTGCTCCAGGACATCCAGCAACTGCTTACGACGCATGGTCAGCAGGTCGCTAAAGTGAGGATCCAGCGCAATGTGCGGGGGCAGGTAATTGAATTGGGGACCGGTGCCAGGGTCATTTTGTGTGCGCACTACCACCGTCACAGAAGGTGTCTCCAGATGGAATAGGGAATGGATGCAGCGCGAGCCTGAGATGATGGGGACGGTGCGTCCTGTCTCTAGCAATTCGATTTTCTTCATGCGCACATCGCCCAGATGCAGATGAGGTGTGATGGCCTGTTGTTTTTCAAACTCGTAATGCGCATGAATGCTGGAGCCAGACATGACGTGGAAGGCACCGGAGAACTCATGCTGATGAATATCCGTGGTGCCATCCATCCAGAAGAGAAGCTGGATATAAAAGCGCGGATGGTCGTAGGCGACGATCTCCGGCTGGCCAAAGCCGGACTGCGTCTGGAAGGGCTGTTCATCATCCAAAAGAAATTCCCGCATGAAAGCGGCCAAGTCCACGTGCTGGGCTGGAGGATTGGCATCCAGGGCCGTCTGCGCGATCTCAGGAAACTTTTCCAGCGAAAAGTTATTGTCCTTCCAGCGCTGCAAAACGGTGCGTCCCAAGTCCTTAAAGTATGCCTTCATCCCTCACTCTTCCGCCAGGGCAGTTGTCACGACAAGGGGCTTTGTCGTTCGTCCTTGCAGAGTGGCTTCTGTAACGCTCCTTTGCGGTCATGGTGGCGGCTTGTGCGCTCCATCGCCGCCCTATGACGAAACCCTTTCTCACTCTTGCCCAGGCACGTACACCCGAAGGTGCGGAGCTGACCCTGCATTCCCATGACACAGAGTTTTATCTGCGGGTAAACCGGCAGCCGTTGATGGGGACGAATGCCTCGGAATCAGAAAAGGTGCTGGCAGAGCTGGCTTGTGCGGGACTGGCCACCCAGGCGACACCGCGTGTTTTGATTGGCGGACTGGGCTTTGGTTTCAGTTTGCGGCGCGTACTTGAGTGTGTTGGGGCTGCGGCAATCGTACAGGTCGCGGAACTGTTGCCGGAAGTGGTCGCCTGGAACCGTGAATTCCTCAGCAGTGTGAACGGACTCCTGCTGGATGATCCTCGTGTTCTTTTGTCCATTCAGGATGTTTACCAAATCATTGCTCAGGCTCCAGCGGGACATTATGATGCCATCCTTCTGGACGTTGACAATGGACCCATAGCGATGGTGAAGGATGGCAATGGCCGACTATACCAATCTGCGGGGCTTGCCGCCATCTCCCGTGCACTGAAGCCGGGGGGAAGGGTGACTTTTTGGTCCGCCAGTCAGGATCAGGCCTTTTCACGGCGACTGGTTAAAGCGGGGTATAAGGTCGAGATTGTAGGCTGCAAGTCATACCCACAAGCCAAGAAAAAGACCCATACCATCTTTGTCGCGGACAGGAGATAATAGCTCTCGAAGTAGTGCCTAAGTATTAAAAAGTGGTTCTGCGTTCTGCACGGTGAACCTTTTTTCTCATGCACTCCGCATGGGTAACTGATACCAATCAGTTTCGTAAAGTGTTGCAGATCAATGCTTTCGAAAGCATTTTTTCCTTTGGTCAGCATTATGCACTCATAAGCAGAGTTGCGGTGTAACCGAAGGGAACCGGGCTGTGGTCATTTCAATCGAATGAATGATCACCCTTTCCCATCCAAGCCCTGGAACAAAACCTAACTCAACCATGAAACACTTTTCCTTATTAATATTAGCCGCTGTACTTGCAGTGGCTGCGCCGGTCTCATCCGCGCGCGCTGAGGTGGACGTCTCCATTGATTTCTTCTACGATGCGCTCAGTCCCCATGGAGACTGGATCTATGCTGACGACTATGGGTACGTTTTTCAGCCGATTGTGGCACAGACAGCAGATTGGGCACCTTATACCGATGGCTACTGGGCGTATACCGATGCCGGTTGGACCTGGATCTCTAATGAGGACTTTGGTTGGGCGACTTATCACTATGGCCGCTGGATCCAAATGCAGGGCGGCTGGGTATGGGTGCCGGGAACCGAGTGGGCGCCCGCCTGGGTATCCTGGCGGCAGACGGATGACCATGTAGGCTGGGCACCCCTGCCACCCGAGGCAAGCTGGTCAGTCAATATTGGATTTAACCAATGGTCAGATAGCTATTATGACATCGGACCATCCTGGTATAACTTTGTGCCTTTCAATCTCTTCGCCCGCCGCACATCGCTGCGGCCAGTGATTGTAAATCGCAGCCGTAACATCACTTACATCAACAGCTCGGTGAATGTGACGAACATCAGTTATAGGCAGAATGTGGTGAACAATATTTTTGTGGGCGGTCCTGATCCAGATCGCTTTGACCGGGGTGATAATCGCATTCGTCGGCTGAGCCTGCGCCGTGATGAAGACCGCTTTCGCCGTGACTGGATCGACAACCGTAGTGATCGCCCACGCAGTTTTGACAGCCTTTCCCGAATTGAGAGCAATCAACTCATTGTTGCCGCACCTTCTGTGAGAGGTGACCGTCCTGCCGGGCTGCCATCCCGTGTGCGTGAGCGTTTTGAACGTCCTGAAATCGACCGCGGCTGGCGTGATGCAGGAGACTCTCAGGCTGCTGAAGCTTTGCGTGAGCGCCAGCGTGCTGCCTTTGCCAAAGCTAAGCCTGCCGAGTTGCCAGAGAGAAAAGCTGTCATTTCCACAAGCAAGATACCGCCGCCAGCGATAGGCCGGTTGTTAAAGCCTGAGGAACGTCGTGGTGGAGGTCAGCGTCCTGATCCGCGTCAGGTAGATGAAGATGTGCGCAAAGGTCTCCCCCCTGGTGCTGCCGATAAATCTGGTAACAGGCCAGGAATGAGAGATGAGCCTCCTGGCCCGGGCGATACCCGCCGCCCAGGTATGGCTGACCGTGATGGTCGCCCAGGTGAGCGTCCAGAAGGTCGTCCAGGTATGCCAGACCGTGATAGCCGCCCAGGTGAGCGACCAGAGGGTCGTCCGGGGATGCCAGATCGCGATGGTCTCCCAGGTGAGCGACCAGAGGGTCGTCCGGGGATGCCAGACCGTGATGGCCGCCCAGGTGAGCGTCCAGAGGGTCGCCCAGGAATGCCAGATCGTGATGGCCGACCAGGTGAGCGTCCAGAGGGTCGCCCTGGAATGCCAGATCGTGATGGTCGTCCAGGTGAGCGCCCAGGTAGCCGTCCAGACATGATCCCTGGCAGCCGTGTTCCAGAAGGCAAACCGGACGAACGTCCAGGGATGTCTAAAGATGGTCCAGATCGCCGTCCCGGGGTGAAGCCTGAAGAGGCTCCACGTCCTCGCTTGGCCCCAGGTGTGGTTCCGAGTGATGAAGATCGCCGTCGTGGGGGAGTGCCGTCTGCGCCTTCCTCCACGCCATCCAGAACACAAAATGAACCGCCTTCAGCAGCGCCTGAACGGACGATGCCAACCCCGCCCAAGTCCCGTCCAGAGCTGCCTAAAGTGAATCCAAATTCACCGGGTAACCGTCCAGACCGTCCTTTCGAAGGTCGTCCAGGCAAACCATCCGAGGACCGTCCTTCTCCATCCACACGGCCATCTCAGGCGCGTCCAACACCAATGCCAGAACCCAAGGCGACACCGAATGCACGCCCAAGTCCGATGCCACGCCCGGAGCAGCCCAAGGCTAAGCCAGTTCCAATGCCGACTCCCAAGGCCAGGCCACCCCAATCCTCAAAAGGCGATGACAAGCGCCTCGAATCACCTTCCATCCGCATGACCAAGCCTCAGTCTGCACCTCAGCGTCCCGCTCCGCAGGTGAAAAAAGAGTCTCCTGCGGCCAAGCCACAAGTAAAATCAGCACCTCCAACTCCGAAGCCCCAAGTAAAAAAGACGTCCCCAAAACCTGAGGCAAAATCTGCCGCACCCAAGCCTCAGGTTAAATCGGCTCCACCCAAGGCTAAGCCCCAGGGCAGGCCGACTGCAGATAGGTCGCCAAGTGGGAAAAAGCAGGAGGAGCGGAGGAAAAAGGATTAACAAGAAGTATGGATGCTCGGCTGTAGTCAGCTTGTATAATTTCGAAGAACTATTTCCTGTCCTATCATTATCGAACGGCCCAGAGATGAATCATCTTTGGGCCGTTTTGTATGAGATTCGTTTCGTGGATAAACGGCATGATGAAATAACGAGTCAGATGATAGTGGGGTTTTGGTGAGCTAAAACTTTGGAGTACTTTGGGCTGGGTCCTTCTAAGGGGAGCGAGAATGATTGGAACGCCACTCTCCATGCGGAACTCATCGATCCGGCGCTCAGGGAACGGGTTTATCCTCAGCCGCAGAGTTCAAAGCGCCTGAGTGGTGCATGAACAGGCTATTGCCGTCCAATATCCAGTAGCGGTACTCAACAGGGATATAGCCCGCAAATTGTCCGTAACTGGCCGTCCACCCTTCAGGTGCAAATCGTTCGTATTCTAATGCCTCAGGAAAATTGGAGATAAGCACCCTTGAGTCGAAGTCGACGAAAAGGGCGGGAACTAGATGGCACACTTCATCTTAGTCGGATTGATCTGAAGCCTTTAACCTCGCACGAAGTTCGCCCGTGGTAATCAGATCAGGCTGCATGCAGGAGAGGAATTGATCTAGGGACTCCTCATTGACTATTCCGATGCCGAACCGGTCGGCGAATCCATGAGGAGTAGCGAACCCTGCATTTTCAAAAAAGGCCTTCCATTTTACTTGGTCGAGCACCCACCGTTCCTTTTCACTCGCATACCAGTTAAACGAGCTGGAGCGGAGAACTCCAACGATAATGTCACGTCCATATTCAATTTCGCGATACATAGTTTAGCCTCATCCAACTTTTCCACTGCCTAGCACTGCATACTCTTGCAGCCACTTCGACCACATCGAATGCACTATATGCCAGGCATGAATGCGTCGCGTTGCGGATCAGGGGTTTGAGTCGCTCTCATACGTTGGAATTAGCAGGAACTGAGTCGAGCCATCAATCACTGTTTGCCTGGCATCTTTTTCGGCGGCTATTAGCTCAGCCATGAGGGGTGGAAGGCGGCGAGTCGACGGGCACGGGTGTTTCGAGTTGAAAAAGCCATCCGCCGAGACTTTCACGCTCCTCTGATGGTTCAAGCCTGAACACTGTCGCGTCCCGTAGATCCCCAGTGAGAAGGTTACCAATCGGGCATTTGTAACGTGATGTTGGACTCCCGCTCAACGGTGCTGGCGATAGTGCTTTGCCTGTTCTAGATAGAGTCATAAACACATGGGGCGGAGGCGCATCTGGGAGTTCATCAAGCCACTCTTGATGAACAATCAACATTGGTTTTGATGCCGTCAAACCCAGTGGTTCAAGGGAAGTGGCGTCTTTGGTCCATTGGACAAGCAACGCCAGTCCTGTCGAGCAACCTGCTAGTGGCCCCAAGCCTTCCGGCGGCGATTCAACATGCCGATCCGCGTGATAAGCTGCTTCACCAGTCTCGTTCATCCACGCGGCCGTATCACGTAGCCTGTTCGCCGCGCAGACGGAACTTATGTAGTCAGAGAGTTTCATAGTTAGCATCCCCATCCTGCGCCACGAATTTCTGTTGCCTGGCATCTTTTTTACAGAAGACGGTGACCGGAGGCAGCAGGCGCACCCGCCTGGCCTTCGCACCTGGAGCTTTGGCAAAGAAGGCATCCGGCAAAAACGCAGCCAGCAGCGAGGAGAGATCCGGCAGCGCGAGCTGGCGCAGATCCTGTAAACCGGAAGCAAGGCGGGAGGCATCAGGTCTCTTGGCGCGCCCCTGGAGCAAGCGGGGGAAGTTAGGCAGGAAACAGGTTTTAAGAGCCATGCTTCTGCAACCCGGAAACCCGTGGTGAGTTGTACCTGCCACCCCCATATTTTACACCTTTTCAGACGGCTCAAAATCAACGACTATCTGCCTTAACTGAGTGCCATTCATGACTGGCATCTTTTTTTGGGACGGGACTTTCCGCGCAGCAGAGAACTTTCTTTCAGGTCTATTCACAGCGGAATGCCCTGCTCCATACGCGCGGATCTAATTTTTATTTCCTAAATGATCATTTATCAGACCTCTCCATGAATGAGTAATCGACTTTAGTGCGTCGTGCATTATATCTAAATCTACCATTGTCTTGGAATTTTTTTCATAAAAGGTTAGCGTATCGTTCATTTTAAGCACTAACGAATCTGTTTTGTTCTGCGGAATTATAACCTCTCGTGAAAATTCCGCATGACATTGTTGCGCAGCTACTCTTATCATTGTCCACAAAGGTCCGTCCATCAATTCAGAAATGTCATCAGGATCGAACTGCGTAAAACCAAAAAAGCGTTCTATATACTCTTCAAACAGTTCAATCAGCATATTCAACCGATTTGAGCTTGACTCTGTAGAATCGAGTTGGGCCATTAACCCATCCTTATATTCATTTTTAATAGGATCTTGGCTGTTCATTATTTTCGCAACGTTTTTATGAATTCTGCCAGTGCTTTTAAAGTCTCTTCCGGCGCAGGAAGCATATATTTGATGAGTCCATAGCCCTCACAACGCCATCCTTAACATCGCAAGTAACAGCCCTCGCACCTGGTGGAAGCACGCCTTTAAACTTATCTTTTATGAAGTTTAAGTGTCCATAAGAAATATGTCCGGGCGTTACCTTCCCACCTTTTTCGACAACTGCAATAAAAGGATAAACATTAAGACCTCTAGTCTGGCAGCAGCAGCTTTTGCGGCCGCAGATGCAGTATTAACTCCAACCTTTCATAAAAGATCCCAGGCATAAAGTGAATGAACATTTGCCGTTTCCAGCCTCCATTCCGCCCATGAAAACCACCTCGGCTCCGGACTCTCAACGCGATCTGTTGGATACGTTGAAGCAACAGTTCCTCGGCATCCAGGCCCAGACTGCTCCTTATCCCGCCGCGCGGTCCTTGTCCGGCGGACGGCGGCGGGTCGTCGGCAAATGCCTTTTTGAGGATGGCAAATTCCACCTAACACGGCTGTTGCCAGATTCACAGGCAGGCGCGTAATTGAATGTGCATGAATGCCATCCCCGCCTTCCACAGCATCTTTGTTTTCTTGGCTGGAGCCTCTTCGGTTCTTTCTGCGGACTGGCCTATTTGGCGAGGTCTGGCGTATGATGGTGTATCGGCAGAAAAAAACTGGCAACTGAGCGGAGATCCCAAGGTTCTTTGGGAAGCGGAGGTAGGGCTTGGGTTCTCCTCCTTTGTGGTTTCCAATGGGAGGGTGCTGACGACGGGCCATGCAGATGACCAAGACACTGTCTTTTGTCTGGACGCGAAGACAGGGAAGGAAATCTGGAAACATACCTATCCTGCCGATCTGGGGGACAAGTATTATGAAGGGGGGACGTCGGCCACGCCCACCTTTGACGGCGACAAGGCTTATCACCTGAGCCGGTGGGGGGACCTTTTTTGTTTTGAGGCGGCGACTGGCAAGGTGGTTTGGGAGAAGAATGTCCAAAAAGAGACAGGTGCGAATATTCCAGACTGGGGTTTTGCCGGAGCGCCACTGGTGCAGGGAGAACTGCTGATCCTGAATGTGGGGAAAGCCGGTATGGCGGTGGAAAAGGCGAGTGGTAAAATTGTGTGGAAGAGCGAGGTGGATGCTGCCGGGTATTCGACCCCTTACCCGATAACTTGGAAAGGCAGCAAGCTGGCGGTGATAGGCTCTGCGGATGCCTATGTGGCTGTGGATGTGAAGACGGGCCACCAGCTATGGACGCACCGATGGAACACTCGCTATGGAGTGAATGCGGCTGATCCTATTCTCAGCGGAGATGCTCTTTTTATCTCCAGCGGATACAATAAAGGCTGTACCGTGCTCAAGCTGGGCAGTGGCGATCCTGAAAAGGTGTGGGAGAATAAGAGCCTGAAAAACATGTTTAACTCTAGCGTGCTGATCGACGGGTATTTGTACGGGATTGACGGAGACCAAAACAGCCGTGCCGGACTGAAATGCGTGAGGTTTAGCGATGGGCAGGAGATGTGGGCCGAGAACATCGGTTTTGGATCGCTGATGGCGGCGGATGGCCGCTTGATTGTCCTTTCTGCCAAGGGGGAACTGATCATTGTGAAGGCCGGGTCGGAAAAGTTTGATGAGGTCAGCCGGGCCCAAATCCTGAATGGCAAATGCTGGAGCGCCCCTGTGCTGGCGAACGGACTTTTGTATGCACGCAATTCCGAAGGCCGGGTGGTCTGCTTGGATCTCAGCAAGTAATTTGGGGCATCGTCTTCTTCCGGCTAGAACAGACCGGTGGCTGCCGTTGACTGCCCTCCCTTTTCCTCATGTCCCTCCCGACCGTCCGTTTTAAGCATGCCCGTTTTTCCGCCCGTTTTCCTGAGGCGTACAGTTATTCCCGCTCGCATTACTGGATGGCACCGGTGGAAGATCAGCCTGGACTGTGGCGGGTAGGTTTCACAAAATTTGCAACGCGGATGCTGGGTGAGCTGGTGGATTGCGAATGGCCGACGAAGGAGGGCGATGCGATTGAACCTGGCAAGAACATCGGCTGGGTAGAAGGCTTCAAAGCGGCCTCGGATGTGTATTCGGTGATGAGCGGCCAGTTCGCCGGAGGGAATCCGTATCTTAAACAGGATGCGTGTGTGGTCCGGACGGACCCGTATGAGGTGGGCTGGCTATATGCGGTGAGGGGCGAGCCTGAGGCGGATCACCTGGATGTACACGGATACATTGAATACCTATCGGGTATCATTCATCGCATGGCGGAGGAAGGCCATGGGGAAGAAGGGGCAGGGGAGGAGTGAGGGCTGGGGCTTTCTGTCGTGAGAATTTTTGGGAGGTTTCAACCCAAGCGGCCTTGAGATCGCTTTTCGGGCAAAGGCAGCCTTCTCGTGCTGAGATCACGCTCTCACTCCAATCCTTTCGTTTCGCGGCTACGCAACCCCAGCCCTGAGGGCGAGGGAGCATGATGCTGGCCCTATTTGGGCTCTACACGCGCTCAGCTTTCGGGATACACGGCGACGGCCATGACCCCTTCATTGGGCATCCAGCCGACGACTTCGACACGACGAGGTGTCTTGGAAGTCTTATTGCCCATGCCCTGGCTGACGGTATCCAGAAGCTGTTTTTGTGTAGCTGCGTTGACGTCGCTGCCAAAGAAATTGGCCAGTGTGCTCAAAATAGGTGCGGGGGCATCCATGCCAAGGATGGTGACCGGGGTACGGTTTTGGCCGCTAGCCACCATTTGCTCACGCATCATTTCCGGGGACAGGCCACCAGGCATGAGAATGAGGCGGCGCAGGCGGGCGACTGTGGGTGTATGGACCTGCGGTGAGGCTGGCGCTGCGGCATTGGCCGTGCTGCTGGGCGGCTTGATGGACTTCGTCGGCTTCAGAAAAACAGTTTCTGAAGGGAGTGGGTCATAAGCTGGAAACTCAGGGCCACCCTCAGGCAGGGGCAGCAGGCTATCCTGTGCCGAAACGGTGGCGCAGAGGAGACTGAGGAGGATGGAAAAACGAGCCTTAAAAATCACGGATGCGCGGTTTTATCAGGGCGGGCTTTTTTCGACAATCTTTTTTTCGCCTAGAGGACTTAAATCGTCATGGAACTGTAACCGCCGTCCACAACCATTTCCTGTCCCGTGATGAAGCTGCCAGCCCCATTGGCGGCCAGCAGCAGGGCTGCGCCGACGAGTTCATTGGCGGTGCCAAAGCGGTTCATGGGGGTGTGCCCCATGATCTTGGCAACGCGGTCTGGGGTGAGGACTTTTTTGTTTTGCTCAGCCGGGAAGAAGCCGGGAACGAGGGTATTCACCCGTATGCCCAGGGGGGCCCATTCGCGTGCCAAGTTCTTGCTCAGGTTATGAACGGCCCCTTTGGACATGCTGTAAGTAAAGACACGGCTCAAAGGCAGGAGGCCAGACATGGAGCCGAGATTAATGATGGAGGCATTGATCTTCTGCTCGACGAAGTATTTGCCGAAAACTTGGCAGGCGAGGAACACGCCCTTGGTATTGATGCCCATGATACGGTCGTATTCATCTTCGGAGATATCGAGGAAGGGCGTGGCGGAATTGACCCCGGCACCGTTGACCAGGATGTGACAGCCGCCGGAGCGCTCCAGGACCTGATCCAGGAGGAGTTGCAAATCGGATTTGCGTGAGGCATCTGCGCTGACGAAGTATCCCTGGCCGCCAGCGGCATGGATGGCCTCAAGGCGTTTTTCGGCTTTGGCAGGATCCCGGCCAACGAGGACAACCTCAGCTCCGGCGCTGGCATACCCTTCGGCGATGGCACCACAAAGCTCGCCCGTCCCGCCGATGACGACTGCGGTTTGATTCTGGAGGGAGAAGAGTTCGAAGATGGAAGACATGATGAGAATGAGAAAGTGGCTCTGTTGAGTTAGAGCAAGGGATAAGGGGATGTCGAATGGAGAACGTTCGTCAAGCAGAGAAGGTGGTGTTTTAGAGACGATGTAAAAGTGGCACGGCGCGTGCTTATTCTGAAGTTTGTGGAAGCAACCAGAATCATTCCCATCACTAGCAACCGTCCCGTACAGGGGCAGCAACCCGCGAATGTCATCCGCATGGAACCCGACCCTGGTTTGATCAAGATAGACACATTGCAGGGGCGGGAATCCGTCTCAGGAGGGGATGCGGAGTCATCTCAACGCTTCGCCAGCGAGGTGAAGTATGTGTCCTATTATGCGCAGAAACTGGCTGAGACGCTGGGAATGCACCAATTACAAATGGGAATCGTGGAGGATCGGGAGGGCCAGACGGCTTTTCATCTTTCCTCAAGCGGATGGCACGGAGTGGTAAGCAGTAACCGTCGCTCATTGAAACAATTGAAGGAGTCCCTGGCGCGTAGCTGAGATCCTGTATGACTCTGAATTCTCTTATTGCAGCGGTGGCTGCCCTGCAGCGCCTGGAAGGTGTGGCGGGTGTGATGCTCTTCAAGGGCCGGAATACGATCCACCGGCACATGCCTTTTTCCGAAGGCCGGTCACTGGATCTTACGGATACACTGGGGCAAATGCTGGATGGATACCGGCAGGTGCGGCGAAAAATCAGGCAAGTGTATCTGGAATTTGACGGGGGGGTGCTGATGGCTCTCACCCAGGATGAATGTGTCCTCGTTTTTCTCCTGACCAACCGTGCCGATGCCGACTTGGCTGCTAGTGCTGCGACGGTATTGCTCAATGACTATGCAAGTCTGATGGCTAGGCTGCCCACAGAGGCGGGAGCCTCCATGCCACGCACTCAAGACGGCATTGAAGAACTGGTGGTAAGCAACCCGCGCCGTCTCCAGGAGATGACAGAAAAGGCGGAAGTGGTCGTCAACAACTGGGGGCAGGTGCGCAAGCAGGTCGAAAGTCTTTTGGGGAAGGTCATGGGGCGCGCGCAGTTGACCATGATGATTGACCGAGTGATGGCCCGGCGCGGTATCCAGGACCCATACCGTCTGCCTCCGGCGGAGATCCGCAAACTGGCTGAGGCCCTGATTGAACAAGTGCCTAACACGACAAAACGACAAGCCCTACTAAGCGAGCTGGACACGCTGCTGACTGATTAATTTTCCCCAAGATCCCTTTCCTACCCGATCAATGAATCCCCTCCGCCATCTCTCCCTTCTGGCTTTTCTTTTAACAACGACGCTTGCGTTTGCGCAAGACGGTAGCGTTCCTCCTTCTTCCCCGCCGCCACTGGAGCAAAAACTGGACGGCATCCTGGGTAAGCTGGATGCAAATGATCGTGTGAATACCCGCCTGGACGGTATTCTGGAAAAGCTGGATGCCAATGATCGTGTGGCCGATAAGCTGGACGGTATCCTTGAAAAGCTGACGGAGCATGAAAAGACGCTGGAAAGACTGGCTGTGACGCCATCTGCGCCAACGCCGATCCCAGCGGGTGAAGCTGCGACCCCTACGACTACCGCTGCTCCTAATGTTGCAGTGGCTGAGTTGCCAGCAGGTGTCGCGGAAACGCTTCAGCAAAACATCAACTATGTGTGGATTGTCATCACGGCTGCTATGGTGTTTTTCATGCAGGCTGGATTTGTGATGCTGGAGATCGGGGCCTGCCGAGCTAAGAACACGATCAATATCGTGATGAAGAGTTTCCTGGACTTTTGCATCTGCGCCATTGTGTTCCTTTTCGTCGGGTTTGCGGTGATGTTTGGCACATCCTGGAAGGGATTTTTAGGGACGGATGGCTTCTGGCTTTCGAGTTTCCCTGCAGATCATGGAGTGTGGGCTTTTTGGTTCTTCCAATTGGGGTTTGCAGGGGTTTCGTGTACTATCCTTTCTGGCGCGGTGGCGGAGAGGACTAAATTTCTCGGCTATCTCATTTACTGCGCATTGTTTACCGCGCTGATCTATCCAGTCATCGGTCACTGGGCTTGGGGCAGTTTCGGTGGGGCTTTTGGGGTGGGTGGTGAAAAAGGCTGGCTGGAAGCTCTGGGCTTTGTGGACTATGCAGGATCCAGTGTTGTACACGCCTGTGGCGGAGCCTGTTCTCTGGCTGGCATCCTGGCGGTGGGGCCGCGTGTGGGCCGGTTTGGTAAAGACGGGACACCACGTTTGATTGCGGGTCATAATATTCCGCTCGTGGCTCTGGGGGTGTTGTTGCTTTGGTTCGGCTGGTTCGGATTCAATGCAGGCTCCTCGCTGAGCGGCAGCGGTATCATTGGAAGACTGGTGGTGAACACGACGATTTCACCTTCAGCAGCGGGTATCGCTGCGATGGCGGCGATGTGGTTTATCCAAGGGAAGGCGGATGTGAACATTGCGATGAACGGTGCTTTGGGTGGTGCGGTAGCCATCACTGCCTGTTGCGGAAATGTGACGCCAGGGGCGGCAGTGATCATCGGACTTTTCGGCGGTATCATCACCACCGTGGCAACCATCGGGCTGGAGCGTATGCAGATTGATGATGCTGTGGGTGCAGTCCCAGTGCACTTGGCCTGTGGCTGGTGGGGAACACTTTGCGTGGCCTTGTTCGATGAAAAGGGCTTTAGCATTGAGCGACTGGGCGTACAAGCGCTGGGAACACTCTGCATCAGCGTTTACGCTTTCGTCGTTTGCTCCATCATTTTTGCCCTCATTAAAGTCATCGTCCGCACCCGTGCGACTGAGGAAGAACAGATCAATGGTTTGGACTTCTCTGAGCATTCAGCGAACGCTTATCCTGACTTCCAGACAACGGAGCAAGCGTAAGATTGAGCAAAGCGGGGTCGGAGAAGCCTCACGGTGAAGGGCGGGATGTGTTTTGGGCGCTGGCTGCAAAACACTCCTGCTTCGAGGGGGGCTAAAAATGCAATTCCGCGTCCTGGGAATGCGGTTTGTCAGCGAGGAGGATGCTTTATACCATGCTGATCGTTTCACGAGACTGTCAGTTGGGTATTAGAATAAACGCAAGTCGGGCGAGCGTAACCCCTCGTAGATAAGGGTTTCGGGCGGGTATTAGAACGTGCGTGGGATACACAGACCGGATGAACCCCCGAAGGAAGGTCTTGATAAGAAGTGCCTGAGTTGGGTGGGATCAGGATTCTTTGGCTGGTTCATCCATGATGAGAAATGCTTGTTCCATCACTTCGGGGACGGGTTCGACAGATTTGGCTTTGACCAGTTTGAGAGTCTCCAGGTCGTGGGTGAGCATGTCTTTTTCAGCGATGAGGCTTTTCACTTCGGCGAGCAACTTTTCAATTTCAGCGGCCTGGCCCTCGGTGGCTTTGAGTTTGGCTGCAGCCTCACTTGCTTCACTGAGACGGTACTCAAGCTCGGCGATTTTATAGCCGTCCTCGCGGGCTTTTTTCCGGGCTTCAGCTTCGGTCTGGGTGATCTTTGCCTCCAGCTCGATGATGCGCTTGTCGTTAGGTGCGGCGACTGCGGCGGCGGAGGGTTCAGGCAAGACACCGACTGCGCTCATGAATTCTTTTTGGACAAGAGCGGACTTGGCTTCGGCGGCGGCGAGTTGACGCTGGAGGCTGGTGATGCGTGCCTCGGCAGAGGTCTGGTAAGATGTATGGTTTTCTTTCAGCCGGGATATTTCTTCGTCCACGGTGGAGAGACGTGCCTGGTCTGAGGCGAGGGATTGCTCCCGCTCGGCCAGTTGCTGCACGAGGTCGGCTTCGCGTGTCTGGGCTTTTTCCTGATGCTGGGTGAAGCGGGACTGAGTGTCATCAAGTTTCTGCTCGATTTCCTGGGCCCGTGTGCGGGTGACTGACAGGGCCTGCTCCAGGGCCTGGATGCGGCCACGCTCTGCGGTGAGAGTTTTTTCCAGATCCCCGATGCGTGCCTGGGTGGAGGGGAGCTTGGCGGCAAGTTCACGAGTGGTGGCGAGATCTGCCTCAAGGGATCCTATGCGAGCCAGGGAATCATTTTCACGGCGCTGGGCGGCCTCCCGATGGAGTGCGAAGCGTTCCTCCACAACGGCGCATTCCGCTTTGGCATCGGCCAGGGTTTTGAGGGCCAGGGTGGCTTGCTTGGCGGAGATCGCTTTTTCATGCTCCATGGCGGTCTGCCAATTGCCCTTTTCCCGCTCCATCTGAAGGGTGAGCTGGCTGATGCTCCGCCCGTGCAACCAGCGGGCAATGCCAGCAGTCACCAGGGCTGCCAAGAGGGCGGCGCCGAGTGTTTCTACTTGAGTAAAAGCAGCCAGAAGAACGGGAGAATTCATCCGGGCAGTGAAACGGACATCCGGCCTGCTGTCGAGCACGGATCACTCTATGCGGGCATTAACCATTAAAAAACATGTTGGAGACTGGAAAGGCATCTGTGGCCACCGTCAGTCATACTTCAACTGGGCGGTGACGATGGCTGAAGTATCGCTAACGAAACGTAGCCAATAAGCACCATAGGCGGCGGGAAAGGTGTGATGAACGGGTGCAGCAGGGGCGACTTCAAACTCTTGATAAGGAACCCACAAACCGGTGCCGGTGATGTCCGCCTCAAGGCGAATTTTGGCTGGCTTATCGCTGGTGAGGGTGAGGTGCTTTTGGTCGTAACCAGTGAAGAGGTAGGGATCGCTGGGCACATTGGCGGTGACGGATGTATCCTTCCATGGGCCACCGAAACCGCGTGGTTTGCCGAATTTCCAAAGGTCATCCACGGCACCAGTCCAGAGGGCGGTTTTGCCGTCGGTGGAGCGAGTAATATGAGGGCCTTCCGCATCGGTGCGCAGGCCGCTGATGACAAGGAGACCACGATAGCTGGCGTAGTCCTTAATACGTCGGTTGTGGGTGGTGACGGGGCGGATTTTGGCAAAACCGCCGGCGTTTTCGGCTGGCAACTCAAAAAAGGTGCCGCCTGCATTGAAGAGGTCGCGTTCGGTGCAGACTTCACGGCAGACACGCTCTGCGCCTAACGAACTTTGCTGATCGGAGGCGGAATGACCGCGAGGGAGGCGCCAGCGGCCCTTTTCATCCGTGTACAGAATGGAGGCTGAATCGTATTCGAGCACGCCTTCGGGGATGGCGGCATTTTTGGAGGTCCACGAGAGGCCTGCGGGGTCGTCTTTGGGAGAAAGATCGAAGGCGCTGCCCATATCGTAAATAGCAGGTGGCTGGTCGGGGGCAGAAGAAAGAAAACGAAGGGTCCTGAACCCGGCTCCACGGGCATGCAGGACACCTCCGGTGACAGACTGGTCCTCTGGACCGGCTATGCCGTCAAAGATGGAGGAGGCCGTGACGGGGCGGGTATCGTCATTGCGGTAATGGAACACGGCACTGATTTTTTGAGCCTCAGTGGTGGAGATCAGCCGGATCCATACGCCTGGCTCCGTAGATAAAAATTCGAGCCACTGGCTGCCATGGGGGGCAATGTTGACGGTCTGTTTTTCCAGCCACTTGCCATCGCCCTTTAAGTCCGTTTGAATGATGATGCTGACCTCATGGTCACTGTGTGAGACAAGCTGTAAGGAGCGATGTTTATACCCAGCAAAAAGGTAAGGATCGCTGGGTGTCGATGCTTTGACCTCATCTTCCAACCAGACTGCGCCGCGACCAATGACTGGGCCAAGTTGATCGAGAGTATCGGGTGTGACGAACCATAGATTGGACTGTGATTTTCCTGGACCTGCAAGATTGCCTTTGGCTTTGCGGACATTGAGAAACTCTTTGTTAGCGGAGTCGTCGCAGCCCAGCACCAGGCGGTCGCCCCAGCGGGCGAAATCGCCAATGACTTTGAGGTAGTTGCTTCGTGGTGAAATGCCCGCGCTGCTGCCGGGGGTAAAGTTGCGGGGAAATTTCCAAAAGGTGCCGTGCATGGTCATCAGGAGATCGTCTTCACCGATGTCACGGATGCGTGGCCACTCGGTATTCCAGCCGTGGGCACCGTCATAGCTGTGGCTGGACTTGGGGAGACGATAGGCGTGCCAGGCAGGAGTGTCCGCACGATCTGTAGGCTCGCTTGCGCTGAGGCACATGAGGATTAAAGACCGGTGATCCCAGCCAATGCTCCAGATTGGATCTTTTTCTGGATGTGCATTGCCCATGATGCCGCCAGGGCCGGTGACTTCCGTGAACTGGTTGCGGCGTACGAGCTGCCAGTCCTGGCCGGGGGATGTCCATTCAGCCAGCGCTCCACTGGGGGTGGAGGGGTCGGTGAGGACTTTTTTGTCGCGGTCGCCATTGTTGGCGTAAACGAGGCGGCCGTGGCCGGAAAAGAGACCTTTGCCATGATAACCGGGTAGCTCAGAGGCGACTGTAGCAGGTTGGGTTTCTTTGGAGAAATCAGGCTTGGGTTTATTGCCGTCTCTAATTAGTCCGGTCACTTCGAGGCTACGCAGGTCCACCTCGTATAGGCCTTCCTCCATGGTCGCGTAATAGGCTTTGTTGGCAGGATCGGTCAGGTGCCGGGCATTGCCGGTGAGCCTGCCGGGCATGAGGGCAGGGGGAATGATGCGGACTTTGCGCTCTTGGTCGATGACGTAGGGGCCGATGAGGAGTTGCTGCGTTTCCGTGTGAATCATGCGGTTAGCCGGTGTGCCGCCGATGCTTTCAGGGCGGACGACCTGCTTGAGGTCCGGGGTGATTTCGTAGAGTTTGTCACTGGAGCCGAAGGGCAAATGTGGCCCATAAGTGATGACCCAAAGACGGTCTGCCCACGGCACAACCGCACCGGTCCCGCATTCCCCCTCATCGTTAAACATAGCTAGATGAGGATAGATGCCGCTGATGTGGCGCGGCTCCTGAGCAGTCAGGGTGGCAAGCGCGCCCAAAAGGAGCAAGCTGGTGAGGGTTGGTTTCATGCTCACAGTTCAGCATGGAGTGCAGGGCTGTGACAAGAGCGGAGGCTTATGCATTGATGAAATCGCTTACAGATTGAGACACGGTGACTCTGGAGTTGCGGATGCGTGCATCCACGCTCCGTTTTGTCATGCCCGCTTCCGTTCTCCTGACCCCAGCACTCTGGCAGAGTATTGTCTGCGAGTGGCTGTGGGTCTATGACGGCATAGCTCCGCGTGCGCAGGTCTGGTCGCAAAAAATCACGGTGCCTCCAGGTGTCTTCTTTGTACAAAGCGGGCAGGTGAAAATTGATGTTGGGCGCGAGGTCATCGTGGTAGGGAAGGGGGATGCCTTCTTTTCAGCCCCAGGGACACGGCGGCAATGGTTTGATGAAGATACACGTCTGCTATCTGTGGGGTTGCACTGCCGCTGGCCGGATGGTCTGCATCTCTATCAGACAGGGTTGGACGTGGCGGTGCCGGGCAAGCGGCTGAAGTTATTGCATGAGGCCACCCGCACACTTTTCACGCAGGTGCATGGCCGTCGAAAGCAGGTGGGGTATGTCGAAGCGACGACCACTGGCAGTCGAAGCTTGCAGGACTGGACGCGTCACGAAGCCGCCTATCGGCAATGGTTTGCTGAATTCGTGTCCACATTGAAGAGGCTAGGCATCACACCAAATCCGCGCAAGCGGGCGGAGGACCGGCGGCTGGAGCATCTGCGCGCTTGGTTGCAGTCCTGGCCTCTGGACCGGGCGCTGGATTTGAAGGCAGTGGCCTTGGAGGTGGAGCTCAGTCCTCGGCGCATTCATCAACTGCTGCGAGATGACCTGGGCATGACGGCGCAGGTTTACCAGGAGCGCCGACGCCTGGAGCACGCCCGTCAGCGGCTGACGCAGGGTACGGCTCCGCTAAAGGAGATCGCTTTTGGTCTTGGGTTCCGGCATCCGCCCCATTTCACGGCTTGGTTCCGCCGACATACGGGGATGACGCCGACGGCTTGCCGTGCGGGGTATGGGTTGGAAGGGGCGTGAGGAGGGCCCGGAGGCAAGTCATAGATCCCGGTTCGTCGAATGTCTCACCAGGAGGGCTTCCACCAGTTTTCGAGAGGCGCGAAAATTTGTGGATTTTAAGCGGGATAAAAGAGTTTGGAAATCACCCAGTCCTCTCAACGCCGCAGCATCGAGTACACCCAACGTTCCCATAAGTGTAAGGCCATTGGACCGGGCAATAGTTCTGCCATCCTGATCGTCCATCAGTAGGAGCTGAGCACGTTCTTTGAGTGCCAACTCAATAGCGGCTACCTCACCTCAATGAATGTGTGATCATTCAGGGCGTGCCAAAAAAGCATCCGTATGGACGATTAACCAATCAGGACGCTTCTCGGCCCATTCTCGCACCGATTGGGGGGCTGCGGGATCGGTTAATTCATCGATTACGGCCTGAAGAACGTGTATGGCACCATGCAGGGAGTGAAGTAGTTCTACAGCGTTGATTTGAATCAGGTAATTTAGCGGAGAAGTGTTGCTAACCACCATGTCTCAAGGATGGTTGCGCTGTTGAATGGTCTCTAGTTCAAGGGACACTTCTTCATCGGTCCAGTCGCGCTCTGCATGATGCCGCGCCACTAAAGTCTCAAAGGCAATGCGGCTGGTTATTCCCAGAGAGTTCATGGCGTCTGTTGAGGATAGCCTTCCTTCACGATATAAACCGCAGATCCGTGTCTGCTCTGCAGAGCGGACAATATCGCCCCCTTCTTCTCGCAGGCTAGCGAAGACAAAGTCAGGCAGGTTTAAAGCAATGGTCCTGAGTTGATAATAAGCACAACGGCACGATAGACAAATTTTCCTTTGTGAGCGCATGGCCAGTTCATCGGATGGTCGATAAACAAATTCGATGTAATGAGCTCAAAATGGCGGGCCCTGCATTAAGCGGTTTCATGATTTTCCTCCGCTCTCAAGCTGAGGCGAGGAAAAAAGAACACTGAACACCCCAAGAGATGGCCTTGTCTTTCGTCATGCGCATTGGTAAAAACCCATCCAGCGGTATGAAACATTTTTTCTGGCTCCCTTTTGTCTTTCTTCTCATGCCCACCCTCAGCCAAGCTCAAACAGCCGAAGAGGTGCAGAAGCGCATGGAGGCCCTGATCAAGGAAGGCAATCACCGGGAGGCGGCAGACCTGGGCAAAAAGATGGTGCTATCCCTAGCAGGCACGCCGAGTCTGCTGGAACTGACCACCCTGGCATTGAACCATCTCCAGGCTTTTCAGGAGCAGGAAGAGGTGATCGAGGCGGTGGTGAAAGCGCATCCGCAGCAGTGGGATATTCTGCTTCAGGCCGGCAAGAGTTATCGCCACTTACCTCAGGGGGGCATGCTGGTGGATGGTAAGTTCGAAAGAGGATATCCCCAGTGGGGTCGGGGCGGCGGCACCTATGTGCAGACGATGCTGCGCGACCGGGTGAGGGTTTTGCAGCTTTTAGAGGCGGCCTGGAAGGCCCTGCCTGCGGATGCGACGTCTGGAAACAAGATCGATATTCTCCCGGCGCTTTCGTCTGCGCTTGGTCAAAATCAGCATGGTGCAAACCAGGCCTGGGCGCTTCAACACCTAACAGATCTGACCGCCCTGCCGGATTACGATGACCAGAGCGGCCTGGACAGTCCTGCCACGGGTTACCCAGTGGATGCCGATGGCAATCCTGTTTACTTCAAAGCCGCCCAGTCTTGGGAAACCGCGAGGAACGATGGCGAGCGCCTGCTTTGGAGTATGCAGGAAATGCATAAGCTGGTGGATTCGCCCATCATGTCCACCAAGCCTGAGGTGGCTGACCTGGGTAGAGACTGGTTCTCCGTGCGTACGCTTGCAGGGTATGGGTTCCGTTTTGATGCCGATGAAACCGAGACAGCCCGTCGTGATGGCATTGCCGCCTTGCACACCCTTAGTGATGATGAAACGGTGGTCAGGCTGGCCACTGGACCCAAAAGGCTAAAACTGCCGGAGGAATGGCAATTTCTGAAGATCTATCGATCAGTCGCGGAGGATGTGCAGGTGGCTGCCACTCAGCGGGTGAGTTCGTGGATGAAGATCGCTGACGAACTAAAAAATCGCCGCCAGTATTCCCGTGCGGTGGAGGCTTTCCAAAAAGCACTGGAACTGCAGACTGATGAAGACCAGAAAAAACACCTTCAGCAGGAGATCAGCCTGATCATCGCACAGCAAGGGGAATTCGATCCTCAGCAACCGAAGCCAGCGGGAAGTGAAGCCGCGCTGTCTCTGACCTTTCGCAATGCGACCCAGGTCAAGCTCAGTGCACGCCGAGTGGATGTGGCGAAACTGCTGGCCGATACGGAGGCTTACCTGCGCACCTCCCCGCAGCAGCAGGACTGGCAGAAAACCAATGTGGGCAGCATCGGACAGCGTCTTTTAAATGAAGGCTTGGACAAGTATCTGATTGGTGAAGCGGTGACCTGGGAACAGAAGCTGGAGCCTCGCGCTAATCACTGGGACCGTCGCGTGAATGTGCCCACTCCTTTGAAGGAAGCTGGGGCCTGGCTGGTGGAAGGCCTTTTTGAAGGTGGGCACAAATCCCGTGCCCTCCTTTGGCTGGAAAGTCTGGTCATCGTGCATACCCGGCAGGAGGGTGCGGGCCATTATTTTTTGGCGGATGCCGTCACCGGTGCACCTGTGGCCGGAGCGACAGTGAAGTTCTTTGGCTACAAGCAGGAATGGACAGATAGCCGACGGAATAACAAACCTGTTTTGAAATACAGTTTCAAAGATTTTCAAATCATCTCTGATGCCCACGGGCAGGTAAGGGTAAAGGACAGTCAAGTGAATGAATATCAATGGCTCATCCAGGCCAAAGGAAAGGATGGACGCCTGGCTTACTTGGGATTTGAGCACCTTTACTTTGGGGATGGGCGCAACTCGTTCGGTGAACAAACCCGACTTTACACCATTACCGACCGCCCCGTTTACCGCCCTGGGCAGGAGGTGAAGTGGAAGGTCTGGGCACGGCGCGTGGGCTATGATCCCAAGGTGAATACCAATCCTTTTGCCGGTGCAAACATCGAGATGATCATCACCGATCCACGTGGTGAGGAGATTCTGAAAAAGACGTATAAGGCCGATGACTCTGGAGCCTTTGATGATGTGCTCACACTTGGCAGTGAAGCCACTCTTGGCCAGTATAACTTGAAGATGGAAAGGAAACATGCCCTGGGGGGGAGCGAGTATCTTGGCAACCATTACTTCCGGGTGGAGGAGTATAAAAAACCTGAGTTTGAAGTGAAGGTGGATGCTCCCTCCAAGCCTGTTGCTTTGGGTGATAGTTTCGAGGTGAAGATCAAGGCCGACTATTATTTTGGCGGTCCGGTGAAACAGGGGAAAGTTAAGTATAAGGTGCAACGAAGTGCCCACACGGAACGCTGGTTTCCTGCGGGACGTTGGGATTGGCTTTTCGGTGAAGGATACGGCTGGCGGGCGAATTATTATTCCTGGTATCCAGGCTCGGCAGACTGGTGCTTCTGCATTCCGCGATATCCCTGGATACGCTGGCATACTGACCCACCGGAACTGGTGGCCGAAGGCGAATCCCCACTGAATGCGGACGGCAGCTTTACCGTGAAGGTGGACACTTCGCTAGCGAAGGAACTGCATGGAGATGAAGATCATCGATATGCTATTGAAGCCGAGGTGACGGACGAATCTCGTCGCACCATTTTTGGCAGCGGCAGAGTGTTGGCGGCGCGTCGTCCGTTTGAGGTTTATGTCTCACTGGACCGTGGTTATTATCAGGCGGGTGAAGAGGCTACTGTCACTGTCCATGCCCGCACTATGGATGGACGTGAAGTGGATTGCGCAGGTCCGTTGACGCTTTATCGAATTACTTATGACAAGGACGGCAACCCAAGTGAAGAGGCTGTGCATGAGGAGCAGATCAAACATCCTGATGTGAACGGGAAAACGACGGCCATCCGGTTAAATTTTCAAAAGGCGGGACAGTATCGCGTGTCTGCCAAAATGAAGGATCTGGTAGGTCACGAAATCGAAGGCATTACCTTTGTCACTGTCCGTGGAGCAGGATTCAGTGAGGGCAAAGACTTCCGTTTTGATGATCTGGAACTCATCACGCAAAAGGACGAATACGAGCCGGGAGAAGAGGTGGAGATCACCCTGAATACCAATCGCCCCGGCAGCACGGTGGCGTTGTTTTTACGGACGCAAAATGGTGTCTATCCAGAGCCCGTCTGGATCAAACTAGAGGGCAAAAGCACCACTTACCGGTTTAAGCTGAGCGAGGCAGATCAGCCGAATGTTTTCCTGGATGCTTATACAGTCAGCAGTGCCCGAGTGTACCAGGTCACGCGTCAGATCATTGTGCCTCCGAAAAAACGCATCGCGACTGTGGAGCTCACACCTGACAGCGAAACCTATCTGCCTGGGCAGGGCTCCAACGTGAAGGTGCTGGTGAAAGACCAGGATGGAAAACCTTTTGCAGGAAAGGTGGTCCTGACCGCCTATGACAAGGCACTGGAGTACATTTCCGGGGGCAGCAATCAGGAGGACATCCGGCCCTTCTTCTGGGGCTGGAAGCGCAGTCATTATCCGCAGGTGAGGGATTCACTGCATGACCTGGAGACTGGATTGCGCAAAGACAATGAGCAATGGATGCAGCCGCTGGGAGTGTTTGGCGGCAGCGTAGCAGATGATGAAGGGGGTAAAAGTGGGCTGCAGGCTGCCAATGGCCTGGGGGATGGCCGACTCTATAAACGTGGAGGGGGGAGCTTGGGTGAGATGCGGGCCATGGCTGCTCCTCCTGCCCCGCCTGGGGCACCGATGGAAATGGCGGCCGCAGCTCCTGCCATGGCAGTTGCGGATAGTTTTGCCGCAGGTGGTGCTCCAGAAGGGGAAGCCCCGCAGCCGATGATCCGCAGTAATCTGGCAGACAGTGCGGTGTGGATCGCTGACTTCACCACGGATGCGGAAGGCCAGGGCGAGTTCAGTTTTAACCTGCCGGACAACCTCACCACCTGGAAGCTTCGCTCATGGGTGATGGGTTCTTCAACACAGGTGGGGGAGGCGAGTGTGGAAGTCATCACACGCAAGAACCTCATGGTGCGGCTGCAAGCTCCGCGCTTCTTTGTGGAAAAGGACGAGGTGGTCATCTCTGCCAATGTGCATAACGAAATGGATGTGGAGCAGAGTGTGAAAGCGGTGCTGGAACTGGAAGGGGGTGTGCTGGAGCAGTTGAAAGCAGAGGCTGGAGGCGAAGCTCCTGTCGTTGTCGCCGCGCATGGCGAAAAACGCTTCGACTGGCGGGTCAAAGTGACGGGCGAGGGCGAAGCGAAGATTCGCGTGAAGGCCCTGGCTCAAAAGGACAGTGACGCCATGGAAATGACCTTTCCCGCTTACATTCACGGGATGCTGAAAACGGATGCCTGGAGCCTGGCCCTGCGGCCCAATGAGACTAGCGGCAAGATCAGCTTCAAGGTGCCAGTAGAGCGCAAGCCGGAGCAGTCGCGTCTGGAAGTGCGCTATTCCCCTACTCTGGCCATGGCGTTGGTGGATGCGCTGCCTTACTTGGTGGATTATCCTTACGGCTGCACGGAGCAGACGCTGAATCGATTTGTACCCACGGTCATCACTTTGGGCGTGATCAAGGATCTCGGCGTGGATTTGAAGGATGTGAGGGACAAGCTGACCAACCTAAATGCGCAGGAGATTGGCAAACCTGAGGAACGGGCCAAACACTGGAAACATGGGTCTAACAAAGTGCCTGTTTTTGACGAAGATGAGGTCAAAAAAATGGCGAAGTCCGGGCTGGCGCGGCTGGAGGCGATGCGCAGTGCGGATGGTGGCTGGGGCTGGTTCCCTGGCGGCCGTGAATCGTCCCCGCACATCACCGCTGTTGTACTGCATGGACTCAAGGCTGCGGAAAGAACCGGTTTTGACATCAATGACGGTCTCATCCGCAATGGCGTGAACTGGCTCACCCAGCATGAGACGGAGCAATTGCGTCGCTTGGCGCTGCCAGAGAAAGATCGCGAGCACAAATCCGCTCCAGACAATCTGGACGCGCTGGTGCATAGCGTGCTGGTCGAATACCAGGCTGGTAACAAAGCGATGCGTGATCGGCTGTATGAAAAGCGTGAGCGTCTCTCCCGATACAACCTGGCCCTGCTCGGTCTAACTTGTGATGCGGTGGAAGAAAATGAGCGGCGCGATATGTGCCTTCGTAATTTGAAGCAGTTCCTCAAGCAGGATGATGAAAATCAGACCGCTTTCCTGGAGCTGCCGCAGGGTGGCTGGTGGTGGTATTGGTATGAGGACCAGATTGAAACACAGGCTGCTTTCTTGCGTCTGCTAGTGGCTGCTGAACCGAAGGGTGAAACAGCATCCCAAATCGCTAAATATCTGCTCAACAACCGTCGCAACGGTACTTACTGGAACAGCACTAAAGATACGGCAGCGGTGATCGAAGCATTGGCTGTCTATGCCAAAGCCAGCGGGGAATCCAACCCAAGCCAGACCATTGAGGTGCTAGTGGATGGCAAGTCCGTGAAGAAGGTGGAGATCACCAAGGAAAACCTTTTCACGTTTGATGGCACACTGGTCATTGAAGGGCAAGACCTAACCACGGGTGAACATACCGTGGAACTGCGAAAAACGGGGGAATCCCCTTTGTATGCGAACGCCTACCTGACTATCTTCTCCCAAGAGGACATGATTCCCGCAGCGGGATTGGAAGTAAAGGCACGGCGTAAATTTTACAAGCTCATTGAGGAGAAGCCTGAGCAGCAGGTGGCAGGATCTCGCGGTCAGGTGGTGACACAGCAAGGACTCAAATATCGGCGCGAGGAAATCGCCAGCGATGCCCCCATCAAGAGCGGTGATCTCATCGAGATCGAACTCTCAGTAGAGAGCAAAAACGACTATGAATATGTGCTCATCGAAGACATGAAACCGGCCGGTTTTGAGCCAGTCAAAGTGCAAAGCGGCTGGAGCTATGAGGGCCTGCCGGCCTATCAAGAATTCCGCGATGAGAAAGTGGCCTTCTTTGCCGAACGTTTGCCGCGCGGCACGCACAACCTCAGCTACCGTGTCAAAGCCGAGATCCCCGGACGTTTCAGTGCTCTGCCAACCAAGGTGGAGGCAATGTATGCGCCGGAGCTAAAGGGGAATTCGGATGAATGGAAGGCGAGTATCAGCGAATAAGGTTCTGACAACGGAAACCAGAAATAGATCTTCACAGCGGGCGGCCTGTATGGATGGGGCCGCCCGCTCTGTTCGTAAGAAGTCCTGAGCCACGGCGTATTCTGGCCATGCCGCGTCTATTGCTGACTTCCATCACAACTCTTCTACTGGGCTCTTTTGCCCACGGGGAAGAGCGGGCGGTCAGCTTTGTCCATGACGTTATGCCGCATCTGCAAAAGGCAGGCTGCGCTGCTGGAAACTGTCATGCCAAACCGGAGGGACAAAACAATTTTAAACTCTCCGTCTTTGGTTATGATCCGGCCAATGACTATCATGAAATTGTCCGGGATGACCGTGGACGTCGTGTTTTCATGGCTGCGCCGGAAGAAAGCCTGTTGCTAAAAAAAGCCACCGGTGCGGTGACTCATGAAGGCGGGGCTGTTATCACCAAAAGCAGCGAGACTTATGAGCTCTTGGTGCGCTGGCTGAAACAAGGTGCGCCTGCTGTGCTGGTGGGCGAGGCACTCGTGACAGGCGTCAATGTGGAGCCACGGGAGCGCAGCTATAAGAAGGGGGAGAAGCAACCGCTGAAAGTCACGGCGAAGTATTCAGACGGAAAGACAAAGGACGTTACTCCATTGACCGAATTTTTATCACAGGATAAGGAGATGGCCAGCGTGGATGAGCATGGCATGGTGCAGGCAGGACTTACCAGTGGCGAGGGCGTGGTGCTGGTCCGATATATGGGACATGTGGATGTGGCACGCGTCACGGTGCCTGCGGAAAATTTGCTGCCTGACGGCATGTATGCCGATCTGCCCGTGAATAATGAGGTGGACCGGCTGGTCTATGCCCGGCATCAAAAGCTGGGCCTTCTGCCCTCCGACATTTGTACCGATGAGGAGTTCATGCGCCGCTCATCATTGGATGCGATTGGGATGTTGCCCACAGCGGAGCGAACCAAGGAATTCCTGGCCGACAAGAGGCCTGATAAACGGGCGCTTTATATCGACGAACTTCTCGATCATCGTAATTATGCCGACCATTGGGCGATCAAATGGGGAGACCTCATCCGGCCCAATCCATCCCGCGTTGGGGTAAAGCCAGTTTATCTCCTGGACCAATGGTTACGGGATGCCTTCCGCCAAAACATGCCATATGACCAGATGGTGAAGGAACTGCTCACTGCTGAAGGCAGCACCCATGAATACGGTCCGGTGGCGGTTTTTCGAGATAAACGTGAGCCCATTGATGCCAGCTCTTTTGTTAGCCAGATCTTCCTGGGAGTGCGCCTGGACTGTGCCAAATGCCACCATCATCCGAGTGAGAAATGGACGCAGGAGGACTATTATCAGCTCGCCGCGTTTTTTGGACAGATGTCGCGCAAAGGGCAGGGGATCTCTGCGCCTATTTCAGGTGAGCCTGAATACTGGTGGTATGGCGGTAAGGGCGAAGTCCAGCACCCGGTGACTGAGGCTGCCATGGTTCCCAAGCCCCCCGATGGACCAGAAATGCCTTATGTGGCCGGACAGGATCCACGTGCCCGGCTGACCGACTGGATGGCCAGCAGTGAAAATCCTTTTTTCGCGAAAGCCATTGTCAACCGCCTGTGGTCCGAGTTTCTGGGGCGTGGTATCGTCGAACCCGTGGATGATTTCCGCGTTTCCAATCCCGCGACTAACGAGGCATTGCTAACTTGGCTGGCTGAGGACTTCACCGCTCATGGCTATGACCTTAAGCATCTGATGCGCACCATTTTGAATTCGAGGACGTATCAGTTCAGCTCCGAGCCCAACAAGCACAATCTGGCAGATACCAAGAACTTTTCTCGTTCGCAGAAACGCCGCCTCAGTGCCGAGGTATTGCTGGATGCGCTGGATGATTTAACAGGTGTCCGTGACAGCTTCAGCGGTCTGCCGCCGAATTCACGTGCGGTCATGACCTGGAATCATAAGCTGGAAAGTACCTTTTTGGATGCTTTTGGCCGGCCTAATGCCAGCCAGGAATGCCCCTGTGAACGTGAGAGGAAATCCAGCGTCATCCAGGCCCTGCACCTGATGAATTCCAATGATCTCCAGGCCAAGCTTAGCGCCAAAGATGGCAAGATTACTGGGTGGGTGAAGAGTGATCTTGCTGAACCGCAGATCGTCAAAGAGGTGTATTTATCCGCTTATAACCGCCTGCCGAATGCTGAGGAGTTACGGACAGCATTGAAGTTTTTCACCACGCCGGGTGCGACGAGGCAGACGGCGGTGGAAGATCTGGCCTGGGCGCTGATTAATTCTGCGGAGTTCGTCTTCAATCACTGAGGGAATTATTACCCACGTGAGGAGGCTGTCTTCCAGATGACCCAGCATTCGGGCGGATTGGCGCTGCGGTTAACCGGGCGCAGATTCTGGACCTCAAAAGCGCGCGGAGGCAGGGACGCAGCCCATTCGGTGAGGGCGACCAATTCCTGGGCACCACCTTCGTGGCCTGGGTAAACGGCGATGGTCAGCAGACCGCCCGGCTTTAGAAGTTCCAGTGCGGCGTTCACTGCGGCAAGGGTGGTCTCGGTGCGAGTGATGATCGTTTTATCAGAGCCGGGAAGGTATCCCAGGTTAAACATGATGCCCGCCAGCCGTCCGTGGTGATCTGGTTGAACGGCCTGAAGCATGGTCTCATGTCCGGCATGGACCACGGTGGACTGACTTTCCGTTACCCCTGCTTCGGTCAAACGACGACGAGTTTCCGCGACTGCGGCGGCCTGTACGTCCATGGCATAAACATGTCCCTCTGGGCCAATGCAATGCGCGAGGAAAAGCGTGTCGTGGCCATTCCCTGCGGTTGCATCCAGGACTATGTCCCCGGGTTGCAGCCGGTCCGTCAGGAGCAGTTGAGCCCAACGAACAGCGGAGGGCAGGCCACCTGTAGCACTGGCCAAGCGTGGAGACGTCAGGGGTGTATTCATCTGGGATTTTGCATCGCGCCAGCCACCTGACAAGTACGGTGAGAAGCTGATTTTGTGACGCGCAGCACAATTGACAGGAGAATTTCATCCGCCTAATTTCCTTTCGGTTGCCTTCACCTGTTGAAGGCTGACTTGAAGATTGTCTCTGACGCCATGAGCCAGGCTTCTGTTTCCATACTCGATTGGCGGCCCCTGATTCAGACCTTCAATGAACTTATACGTCAGCAACCTTGCGTACAGCGTGACTGATGATGAACTGCGCAGCGAGTTCGCCGGGTTCGGCAATGTTTCCAGTGCACGTGTCGTGATGGACCGTGAGACCGGTCGCTCACGCGGATTTGGTTTTGTGGACATGCCCGATGATGCGGAGGCCAAGCTTGCGATGGCAGGTTTGGAAGGGAGCAATTTGGCGGGCCGGGCGATGAAAATTGTCGAAGCACGCCCCAAAGAGGAGCGGCCCCGGCCTGTCGTAGGTGGCGGAGGCTACCCGGATGGCCACAAAAAGAAACCGGACCGTGGTCACGCGGGCGGTTTTCGGTCTCCTCCACCTCCCTCCTACAACGACTGGGATGATCGGGACCGGGGTGGCAAAAAGGGCAAACCACGTGATCGCGGACGTCGCAATCCAGAAAACGACTGGGACTAAGACCGAAACCGCCGCCACCGAATGGAGTAATCCACGGTGCTAAAATGTGAGTCACCAAGCTTTTTGCTTTGGTTTACCTAAACTTAAGCCTTTGCAAAATGAACGCCTGGGACTAAATTTCTGTAACAGACATAGTTGCTATGCCTGAAATGGCTAGGCTGTCCTGCCCCGTGTGACTCCTGCACCCGGAACCATTGATAAAGTGGCGAGCGGTGGCAGCGCAGGCTGCTTGACCGGAGGCGGCAGCTACCTGTGATTTTAGGTGAAATGATTCACCGACTTGCGATTTCGGCAAAAGCACCCACCTTGCGCGCCCTTTTTGCCAACCAGACTGACCTGTGAGCCAATCCCACCCTACCGATGACCTCCGCGTGGCGGAGATCCTGCCCCTGATCCAGCCAGCATTGCTGATGCATGACATTCCGCTCGGGGAGAAGGAGGCGGTCTTTGTGGAACAGGCGCGCCGTAGTTCCGAAGCCATTTTAAAACTCAAGGACGACCGTTTATTGGTCGTCGTAGGACCATGCTCAATTCATGACCGGCTGTCGGCGCTGGAATATGCACAGTTAATCGTGGATGCCCGGCAGAAATACGCGGCGGATTTGGAGATCCTGATGCGCGTTTATTTTGAAAAACCTCGCACCACTGTTGGGTGGAAAGGCTTCATCAATGACCCGCATTTGAATGAAAGCTACGACATCAACACTGGCTTGCGTAGCGCCCGCAGTCTGTTGATCGACTTGGCTAAAATGGGTGTGCCTGCGGCCACGGAATTTCTCGATGTCATCACTCCGCAATACATCGCTGACGTGGTGGCCTGGGGGGCCATCGGGGCTCGTACGACGGAGAGCCAGGTGCATCGGCAGCTCGCCTCAGGCTTGTCCATGCCAGTGGGCTTCAAAAACGGTACGGATGGTAGCATCCAGACTGCCCTGGACGCTATTCAGGCGGCCGCAGGACAGCATTGTTTCCTTTCGGTGACCAAGGACGGCGTGGCCGCTATTGTTAAAACCTGTGGCAACGATGCCTGCCATGTCATCCTACGCGGGGGCAAGGCCGGGACGAATTTCGATGCGCAGTCCATCGAATCCGTTGTCAGCCAGCTCAGCACACGCGGCCTTCCGGCCAGCGTAATGGTGGACTGCAGCCACGGTAACAGTCTCAAGGATTACCGCAAGCAACCCGGCGTGGCTGATTCACTGGCTGAGCAGATGAGCGCAGGCAGTCAGGCAATCACCGGTGTGATGATCGAAAGCCATTTGGTGGAAGGTCGCCAAGATGCCAAACCCGGTCAGGCCTTGACCTATGGGCAGAGCATCACGGATGCCTGCGTGAATTGGGCGGCCACTGAAACCATGCTGGAGACCCTGGCAGCTGCTGTGCGCGCACGGCGAGCGGTGTAAGACACTGGCCGTTTCTACTTTCACTCCTGGGAAACATGAGTTAACCCGAGACTTACTTTTTCAGTGATCGCCTCTCACATTAAATCATTCTCCCGCGCACGCATCCTCGTCATTGGCGATGTTATGCTGGACCACTTCATCTGGGGGGCCGTTCGGCGCATTTCCCCGGAGGCACCCGTGCCGATTGTTGAAGTGACGAAGGAGACCACCTTCCCTGGTGGTGCGGCCAATGTCGCCCGCAATCTTTCTGCCTTTACCTCGCATGCTTATTTGATGGGACGCGTGGGCCGTGACAGCGCTGCGGGTGAACTGCGGCGTCTGTTGCATGAAGAAGGCGTGAATACCGATCCGATGCTGGAAAGCAGCACGCTGCCCACCATCGCGAAGACCCGCATCATCGCCCGTCAGCAGCATTTAGTCAGGGTGGATCGTGAGACAATACAGAAGCTTTCGGCTGACGAGCTGGATGAAGTTTCCCAAGGTGTTGAGGCGATGCTACCAGAGCTTGATGGCCTCATCATTGAAGATTACGGAAAAGGCTTTATCACCCAGGCTTTCGTTGACCGTGTGCTTGGCCAGGCCAAAGCCGCAGGCAAACTGGTAACGGTGGATCCTTCACCACATAATCCGTTGAGCTGGCGTGGTGCGACGCTCGTCAAACCAAACCGGCTGGAAGCCTTCGCTGCTGCGGGCATCCAAGATCAGCGCACCCCCGGCCCGCCGCTGGAAGATCGGCGTCTTCTTGAGGTGGGCGAGCAACTGCTTGACCAGTGGGCCGTCGGCAAAGTTCTAGTGACCCTTGGCGAGCAGGGGATGATGCTTTTTCAGCGCGATTCTGCGCCTCACCATATCCCCACCCGAGCCCGCGAGGTCTATGACGTCTCCGGTGCTGGGGATACGGCGATCGCCTTTTTGACACTGGCCATGGCCGTCGGCCTCAGTGCAGAGGCGGCGGCTGAAATTGCCAACCGGGCCAGCGGCATTGTGGTTGGCAAACTGGGTACGGCCCGTGTGATGGAAGACGAACTTCTGCAATCCTTCGAAGACTGATATCTCATGTCCGATTTTAACTCCATGCTTCAAAGCCATCTCGATGGCCATCTTGCCACGCTTAAACGCCTGGATGAATGTCGGGACATTTTGGCTGCCATCGGCCAGGCTTGGGTGGATGCGTTGAAGGCCGGGAAAAAAGTCCTGTTTTTTGGCAATGGTGGCAGTGCTGCTGATGCCCAGCATCTGGCAGCGGAACTTTGCGTACGCTATCGCATCAACCGTCGTGCACTGGCAGGGCTGGCGTTGACGACTGATTCCTCAGTGCTCACCGCCCATAGCAATGACTATGGTTTTGAAACCGTCTTCGCCCGTCAGGTGGAGGCCTTTGCCCAGCCGGGTGATGTTGTCGTCGGCATCTCCACCTCAGGTACCAGTAAGAATGTTGTCGCCGGATTGAAAGCCGCACGCGAAGCAGGCTGCGTCGTGGTTTCATTCACCGCAGAAAAGGGGGCTGATTGTGCTGCTCTGGCTCATCATGCTTATTGTGTGCCAACTCCGGTAACGGCGTATGCGCAGGAATGCCACCTGATGGCTGGGCATGTGCTCTGCGAGTATGTGGAGGCGGCCTTTAAAGATTAAGTATTCACTCTTTTGTTAGGCGAAATTTCTTTGTGGGATTAAGCCGTAAAATAATGATGGCTGCTATCGCTCTGCGATTGGGCCGGAGGATTGAGGACAAGCTGGCGCTCATGCGTCTGTGCGCCTGTTATGGTGGAATCAGCCGGTTTCGTGGTGGTGAGATCACTCTTGAAACCAACGTGCCAGGAGCGCCGAGACTGCATCTAAGAGCGGCCCTGCCGGATACGATTCTGATGGTGGAGGTGCTGATGGAGCAAGATTATCGTTGCCTGCGCCACCTGTCTTTCGTCCCGGCAACTATCCTGGATATCGGTGCCAACATCGGCTTGGGCAGCCATTACATGAAATCGCTTTTTCCAAAAGCGCAGATCATCGGTTTTGAACCCTCACCAGCGGAGTATAGGATACTTTCAGCCAACTATGCTGGATGGGATGACTGCAAGGCCCTTCAATGCGCCATCGGTGATGAAGACGGTGGGCAGATACGCTTTGCCGTCCATCCTGAACGCACAGGCGGTCAGCATGTTCTTGGGGATGGCGAGTCCGGCGACTGGAACGAGATTCTTGTTCAAATGCGACGGGCCGACTTTCTTATCGAAGCAGGAGACATCGCTATTCCAGACCTAGTTAAAATGGACATCGAGGGGGCTGAAGTCACGGCGTTAAAAGGCTTTGGTGATTATCTCTCCAAGGTGCAGGCCTTTGTTTTGGAAACGCATTCCCCCGCACTGCACGCGCAGTGCATCGCCATGCTCACGGCTGCTGGACATCGGGTGGTGAATGACGTGCCTCGTTCTTCTGACGCTCGTATCTTGCTGACTGAACAGCAGACTAACTGTTAATTAATAGAGACGCCATGGATCGTGCTTACTGGAGAAGCCTCTTTGCTTCGATGCCCTACGCTCTGCTGAGTGGGCTGCGTCAGCATGGATGGAAGGGAGGCTATCTGGCCCTGGCTGTATTTGTATTCAAACGTTTATGGATGCCGATGGAGATCCTGCCAGGAATAAGGCTGACGAACTGGCGGGAGGCGGCCAATTATTTGGACAATTTTGTGCTGAATGAGCTGCGTCAACCCGAGGTGGAAAAGCTGATCCGGGAGACTGAAGGCGAGGTCATAGAAGCGGGTGTCAATGTGGGCATCACCACACGCTGGTGGCTGGCACTGAATCCTGCCGTGCATGTGATCGGGCTGGACATGATGCAGGAGTCTTTGGATTACACTGGCAAGTGTATTGGAGCATTGAACCAGTCCAGCCGCTGGCATCCTGTCGTGGGCGCTGTGGGGGATTCTGCAGGTCAGATGACCGTCACTTTTGATGATCCTCTGGAGGGCACTAACAGCTTGGACAATCTTCAAGGAGGCATTCAGAGGACAGTGGAGGTCAATACGGTGGATGCATACTTGCAGCGTGCTCCATTGCGTCGCCCACTGCTTTTTAAACTGGATATTGAGGGTCATGCCGCTGCCGCCCTGCGAGGCGCTAGCCGCCTGCTACAAACGGTGCGCTGGGTGGTGGTGGAAATTCATCACGAAGAAGAGCTTTCCCAGTCTGCGGCACTGCTGACAGAGAAGGGGTTTGGGCTGCGTCATTTTCATGGCCGCACCATGTGGTGGGCACGGCTGGACTGATATGATTTTACGCAACCTTTCATGGCTCACGGTGTCTCAGGCAGTGCGTTTGTTCACAGGCTTGTTTGTGGGTGCTTGGCTGACACGAAGCCTGGGACCAGAGAAGAACGGCTTGTTAGGCACGGCCATGGTCATCAGTTCGCTGATGGGGTTTGCTGCGGAATTGGGGCTCCGCCAGATATTGATCAAAGAGTTGTCCGTTCGTGTCGGCGATGCCGGACTGGTTTTTGGGACTGCCGTGCGACTGATGTTCTCCTGGGGACTGGTTTGTTTCGCTATCGCCTGTGGAGTGGCCTGGTGGTGGGGTGGGGCGGAGATGCTAATAGTTGCCAGTATTCTATGCGCATCCTTGCCTCTGAATGCTTATCTGGCAGTGCTTTCACGGTGGGATGCAGCGCAGCAAGCGCAACGCACGGCCCGACTGGGCATCCTGGCCAATACACTGGCGGCACTGGCCCGCATCGTGTGCATCCTTTCTGGCGCGGATCTTCGTTGGGCAGCCTTCACTCTTCTTTTGGAGGTGGTCATCTCGGCAGTCGTTGCCTTTGGCTGGTCATTCAAAAATGGCTGGGCTGCGGATCTACGCCTCTGGGATGGCAAGGTCGCGCGATCCCTTTTGCGGGAATCGCTGCCTTTGTTCCTGGCCCATTCAGGCACCTTGCTTTTGCTGCGGGTGGACCAGTTGATGATCTACCATCTACGGGGAGCAGCGGAAGCAGGCGTGTATGCTGCTGCGACTCGTTTGTCTGAAATTGTTTATGCGGTGGGTCCCTTGATGATCATGACTTTCATGCCCGTCCTCGCCAGATCTTTCCAAAAGGATCCCTTTAAATACCAAAGGCAATGTGCCTGGCTGTTTGGTGGACTTAGCTTGCTGGCTTATGGGTCCATCCTGTTCTGGTGGGCTCTAGGCCCCTGGGTGGTGCAGGTTTTGTATGGAGATGCCTTTGAACAGGCCTCCATGATTCTTTTCGTTCATGGCATTGCCGCACTGCCTTATTTACATGGGGAGCTGCGTAGTGCTCTGCTGGTCATCGAAAGAAAAACGCTTTGGAGCGTCCGCTGTGCTGCGGCTGGGCTGCTCATCAATGTGCTGCTGAATCTCTGGCTCATCCCACGCCATGGTGCGGTGGGGGCCGCCTGGGCCACGGCCATCGCCTACACGCTTGTGTGGCTAGTCGCATCTTGGGTTGTGCCTGCTCTCAGATCCATTGGCAGTCAGCAATTGGCTGGTCTGGTTTCACCTTTCTGGTTGTGGAGGCAGTTGCGCCAGTGGAGGCTTCTCATGTCATGAAATCTGAATTTCTGGACCTCTTCCATCTTCGACGCATCGCCATTGTGCGCTGTTGCGGGCTGGGCGATGTCGCCCAGATGACACCGTTGCTTCAGCAGATCCGTCAGGATGCACCGCAGGCTCAAGTGGAGGTTTTTTTGAATGCCAATGTGGCTTCATTGCTGGAAGGTTCACCCTGGGTGGATAAGGTTCACGCATTACCCGTCAAAGATTTTCTGCCCTCTCCAAGGAATCTGTTCATCAAGCAGCTTTGGAAAAAAGTCGGTCAGCAGGGACCATTCGATGCCCTCTTTTGCCTGGACCTTTCGTGGTCGCGAACGGTACATGCGCGGGCTGTTCCGGCAGACTGGCGCGTGGGTTTCCGTACCGAGGCTTGGAAGCCCTTCAGTCCTTTGGATTTCACGGTGACCGTCCCAGTGGATTATCCACGAAACGCGGACCATACGTCGCTCTGGTTTTTACGTTTGTGGTTAGGCTCCACAGACTCTGAAGACCATGGCTTCACGGCGGATCTGCGCCATCTGAAAGACCGGCGTCGCTCCCCCTTGCCCGGTCATGTGGCCCTGGTGCCGCGTGCAGGAAATGATCTGGTATCGGGAGATCTCAAACAATGGCCCATGAAGCATTGGCCGAGGTTGGCGCAATGCATCCTCGCACAAGGCTGGACGCCCGTCGTGATGGGCCGGGCAGGGGATCTTGATATGAAGACAATGCCCCGTGGCACGTTGGATATGCAGGGTAAACACAGTGTCACGGAGGCTGCCCGTTATATTTCTAGATGTGCGGGTTTGATCGGAAATGACTCGGGGTTATTCCACATCGCGCTGGCGGTTGGCACTCCTGCTGCCGGGATTTTTGGGCCTACTGCGGTGGCGCGGACAGGACCGTTTCGTGCTTCTCACGGTCTGTCCATCACGGCACCACTGGCCTGTGTCCCTTGCTGCTCAACCCAGTGCCAGGTGGCGGCCGAAGGACGAAAGGAAAGTGAACGTCCCTTCTGCCTGTCCAGCTTGACTCCTGAATGGGTGTGTGATCGCGCACTCAAACATTTTACCCATGCAAAATCATGAATGAAGGCCGTTCCGGTGCTTTGTTTCCCCTGATCCTGCTCGGCGCTGGCGGCTTTTTCGCTCTGGCTTCCATTCTGCTGACGGAAGGCAATACGATTGGCGAATTTTGCCGCTATCTGCTGGTGGGTGGATTCCTGCTGAGCGTCGTCGCGCCACGCGTGGGATTTTATACTTGGCTGACACTTTGCGGATACAATGATCTGTTGAAGCGGCTCATGATCATGGGGGGACGGGTCAGTCATGAGGATTTAAAGTATGTCTTGGGAATCACGCCGGCCATGTTTGGCGGGGTGGTGGTGGCTCTTGCTGTGGGTGGACTGCTAGGCACTAGGCGGCTGATGTTTCGGGATCTTGTGGCCATCCTGGCGGGATGTGTGCTGATGGTCGCTACCGGTGCCTTGGCTTATTTAAAGGAACACAGCGGCCTCAATGGTGTGTTGCAGGCCATGGCCAACAATGGCCTCTATGCCCTGCTGCTTTTTGTGCTGCCGCTTCTCTATCGCTCCGTCGAAGATCTCCAACGGTTGTGGCGTTTTCTTGTCATTATCTTTTTGCCAGTTGCCATCTATGGAGTGATCCAGCAGGTACAGGGATTTGCCGAGTTCGAAGTGGACTATCTAAAGACGGGACTCAGCATTGAGGTCAAGCAGCTCGTGGCGGGAGAAGTGCGAGCCTTTTCCACCCTGAATTCTCCCAGTGCGTTGTCCGTCGTCTGTGCCACCCTGGCAGTGGTGAGTTTGTTTTTAGGGTTTGCTCATCGTGGGAAAGACAGTCGGCCAGTGCTGCGCCCTTCTGTGGCGCTCATATGTTTCGGGATTCATTTTGCAGGGCTCATCGCAGCCACCAGCCGCACTCCTATCCTGATTGTTCCCATCGCTCTCATGGGGGGCTGGTGTTTCTTTTCGAATGTCCGTACCCGGGTTTTTTATGTGCTCGCCGTGGGCAGCTTTTTAGCCCTGGTTGTCGCCTCACCCTGGCTGGTGCAGCGCATGGATTTTCTGAATGAATTCATTGGAGGCCTTGCCCCACGGGATAGCTTCATCGGGCGGATGATCATTGTGGGCACCTACTGGGATCGTCTTGAAGGTTTCGCCACCGTGCTGATGAATCCTGATGCCTATACTTTGTTAGGCTGGGGCATTGATGAGCATGGGGAGGGACGCTTTCACTTCCATGATCCCCTGAGTGAAATTCTGGTCCGGTTTGGCTCGCTTTTGCTGCTTTTTTTAATTGTGGTCGGCATCTGGTTCCTGCGGCTGAGCCACCGCCAAGCCTGGGACTTGAATGAGGATGCAGATCGCCAGTTTGCTGCGCGGATGATTGCGCTGGCCTTTGCGATTGTGGCTGTCTCCATCATCAGCGGTAGCATCCTCTCAGTCTTTCCTAACAACGTTTTCTTCTGGCTTTGTTTGGCCGGAGTGGCGGCTCTGGCACGGCAGCAGGCGATGAGTGAAAAATTGCAGCGGGAGAAAGCCGCATCTCGTCCCATTACTTCACCCCTCCTGCCACCTGGGCACATTCGGCCTCGCTTCCGCAGGTCCGGCATTCATTCATGAATCCTGGCTATCATCTTCTGAGCGTCGGGGCAAAGATCTGGCCGCTGGTCAGGGGGCGCGATTTCATGATCAGAAACGTGCTACGTCGGCCAGCTTGGCGCGATGCGCTGGCTGGAAGGACCTCTCTGGTGAAAACTCGCGCAGGCTTCCCCATGCATGTGAATCCGGGAAATGATTTCATTTCCATGGGCCTCAAACTCTTTGGTAACATCGAGCCAGTGACGGAAAGATTTATTCTGGAGCATGTCCCTGAGTCAGGTGGTTTTGCCGACATTGGAGCTAATGTCGGTTACTTCTCCCTTCTCGTTGCCAGTCTTCGTCGGGATGCCCTCGTGCATTCCTTTGAGCCGAATCCACCCATCGCCAGCCTGTTGGAAAAAAGTGTGCAGCTGAATAACCTGTCTGGGCGGGTCACGGTGAACCGGCTGGCGGTGGGGGATCAGGCTGGCGTGCTGCCTTTCTGCCTGCACGATACAAATACAGGCCATTCACGCCTGGCTGCCGACGGCGTTGGTGGAGATATTGAAGTGCCGGTGATTGTCTGGGATGATTGGTGGGCACTGAAGGTTCCTGAGCCGCGTATTCACTGCGTGAAAATGGACATTGAAGGCGCTGAACTGCTAGCACTGAGGGGGATGAAAAACTTCCTGCTAAGGCAAAAGCCAGCGCTCATCGTCGAGGGCTATGAAGAACAGCTTCGCGAGTTTGGCTGCACCGTGGCGGGCATGAAACAGTTCATTATGGATCTCGGATACCGCGAGGCATGCCCAGCCGATGGCAATTTATACTTCACCCACTCCCACGCCTGATGTCAATGCTCCGCTCCATGGCCCGCCGCTGGCTTTTCACATTCAATACCATCCGATACCGGGTGGAATGGCCACGGATCGAACTGGCGATGAAAAAGTACACGCCGTTGAAAGGGGTGATTTTCGATGGAGGTGCAGGTTCTGGCGAGTTCATCCGCCGTTGCCTTGAACTTGGCTTTGATGAAGCCGTTGCTCTGGAATACGATGATCAAAATTACGCCCTTCTTCAGAAGAATATCGGGCGTCTGCCAAAAGTGCGGACGATGCGGGAATCCTTGCTGGATATTCCCTTGCCGGATGAAAGTGTGGATGTCGTTTTGTCCACTCAGGTATTGGAACATATCACGGATCACAAGCGTGCTGCTTCGGAACTTTGCCGCATCTTAAAACCCGGAGGTCATGCAGTCATCACCGTGCCACGTCCTCCAGAGCCATTTCCAAATCCGGAGCATATGCGTGAAGGCTACACGGAGGTTGAGCTCGCAGCTTTGTTTGCACCGTATGGGATGAAAGCTCTGGCCAGTGACTGGTTCCTGACGCGTGATACGGTGGACAGGATGCTGAGCTGCGCACGCCTCCCCGCACGGGGCATGTTTGTTCCTGTGGCTTTGGTAGATGCGGAGACGCAGCTCACCCCGAAAGAGCGGCGTGCCCTGCGTCCCTACGGACTGCTGACCGTATTCCAAAAGGAAGTCTGATGGCATCCTCCGCACAGACTCCGGCTGCCAGACTGCTCTGGATAGATCCGTTTTTCCAAGCCACTCGTCCAACGACGCAAAGCCTTTTCCAGGCACTGCCGTTTGTGTTGGAAAAAGGCTGGCCGCTAGAGCTATGGTGCCTGGATCACGATCCGCTGGATGCGCGGGTAAAAGTGGTGAAGCTACCGCATGCACGGGTATTGAGGCTTTTGGAGCCACTGTGGTTTTGGTTCATGGCTTGGTGCAGGCTTTCCTGGCTGAGATTGTGCGGGCAAAGCTGGGCGGTTGTCCACACCAGCGGACCGGACATGGCTGGCGCTGATGTGATGTCACTGCACTTTCATAACCGGACATGGTTGCGCCTCCAGTGGTGGGAACAGGCAGACTCCTTTAAAGACCGGCTGCGAATCCTGCATACCCTCATCGGAGTGGTTCAGGAAACCTTCGCCTTCAAATCCGGCCGCTGGCGTGTCATCCTGCCTGTGTCAGAAGGGCTCGCCAACCGGATACGTCCTCAGCTTGCAGTAGGAAAAAGGATCCATGTTTTGCCCAATGCACTGGATGAATCCCGATTTCATTCAGGCGTCCGTGAACGTCATCGTGAGAGCATGCGCAAGGAAATGCAGGCTCAATCGCAAGACTATGTTTTCATCTTCGTCAGCACCGGCCACTATCATCGCAAAGGTTTAATGCCAGCGTTGCTGACTGTTCAGGCATGCCGTGATATGGCCCGTGAGGAACTGGGATTGAATCTGCGTTTCTGGGTAGTCGGGGCAGGGGAGCGGGCACAGTCTGCATTGATCCCTCAGTTGGAACAAACAATCGCTGACTGGCGGGAGTGGGTGCAACTGGTGCCTCCCACCCAGGCAGTGGAGCGGTACTATGCTGCTGCGGATGCCTTCTTGTTTCCCTCCCGTTATGAAACGTTTTCGCTGGTGGCTCTGGAGGCAGCTGCTTGTGGGCTTCCTTTGCTAGTCACCGCCTACGATGGTCATGAGATGTACCTGGAAGACGGAATCAACGGCTTCCTCATGCCCTGGGATAGGGAAGGCATGAAAGAACGCGTTACCCATTTTTTACGGTCAGGTCGGCATCTCTTGAGACCGGGGCCATCGGAGTGTATTCATGCTTCTGGTTATGCCGAGTGCCTGGATCGAGTCTATGGGGATGTCATCCGCGAACGAATTGCATGAGACACAGCGCTCAAGTTCATCTGGCACCAGCACATCCATGCATGGGCTGGGTCAGCATGAACCGGTACTGGCAGGCGCTGGTCACGGAAAGTAAGTCTGACGCGGGTGTGCGATCATTGTTTCCCGCAGGTCCTGTGGAGACTCCTGCCAAATCCCGCTGGCAGAGGCTATGGCTGCGCCGGGTTGCGTATCCTTGGATGATCAAAACACAAGTCCGCTCAGGTGTCCTACACATTTTGGATCATAGCTTTGCTGACCTGCTTTCCTCTGTCCGGCCCGCTGTTCGCACCGTAGTCACTGTGCATGACCTGATACCGCTGAGTGATCCAGCCGACCTGACTTCTTCGCAGTGGATGAGGTATCAAAAAACAGTGTCGTGGATACCCCGGGCGGACAAGGTGGTGTGTGTTTCCAATCATACCCGCCAGGAAGTCCAGTGGCTTTTGAACGTGAGCGAGGACAAGCTGCATGTGCTGCCCAACGGTACCTCCCAGCTGCCATTTCCGGATGCCGTCATGAGCGAGCGTTTGGCGATACTGCCGCCTTTTATTTTGAGTGTGGGGGGAACTCGTCCTCGCAAAAACCTACGACTCTTGGTTCCGCTGACACAATGTTTGGCGGAACGAGGCTCACGCGTAACTGTGGTACGTGCGGGTCCTGCCCTGGATGAATCCTTGGCTGCCAGGATCCGAGAGCATGCTGAGCTGCATGAATTGGGAATGGTCAGTGATGCAGAATTGGCTGCGGCTTATGGCCGGGCTGCTTTGACCTTGGTTCCCTCCACTCATGAGGGATTCGGCCTTCCTGTGTTGGAGGCCATGCAGGCAGGATGTCCAGTCGTTTACAGTCAGGCTACCAGTCTGCCAGAGGTGGCAGGTGAGGCTGGATTAAGTTTTGACCCTGATGATCCTACTCGGGCTGCAGACTTATGTTGGCGTGTCCTATCCGAGCCGGACCTCCGTCAGCAGTTAATTAAAGCAGGCCGCGCACGTGCAAATCAGTTTACGTGGTCGGCACACTGGCGGGGGCTACGTGAAATTTATGACGGATTGCTGAATTCATGAGTGAGCTTTTTAAAAGTCATCGTTGGGCGCTTGCCGTTCTGGCTGCGGCTTTGGCATGCCTCATTGGCTGGCAGCCGTATGCGGCAGGCTATGGTGATTTTCGTCTTACGCTATGGCAGGAACTCCTCGTCCGTTGGCAGGATCCCACGTGGCAGCATGGTTTCCTGGCTCCGTTCATCGCTGGCTGGCTGGTGTGGCGTGAGCGTGCAGTACTATCCATATTGCCGTCCAAAACCAGTGCTTGGGGGCTGCTCATCATCGTGATGGCATTGCTGTTTTATTTTGCCGGGTACAAGGCTAACAATTATTACTTTGGAGCCTTTGGAATGCAGTGGTTCGTTGCCGGGGCTGTTCTGTGGATTTGGGGGAAGGACCATGCCCGGTGTCTAATTTTTACATGGTTGATGCTTGGGTTTATGTGGCCACTGGTATTCCTTGAGGAAAGTCTGGGGTACCGTCTTCAGGTCTTGATGGTGGAAAGTGTCTCGATTGTCCTGAATGCGCTACAGGTGGATACCATCCGTGATGGCACGGCCCTTTTGTCCGCACCGGATGCGGAGTCTGGGCGCACGATGGGGCAGCTCTTCAGCCTGAAGGTGGACGGTCCATGCAGTGGCATGCGCTCCCTCTTTGCTCTGCTGAAGGTGGCCGCTCTGTTTGGGTATTTTAGTCAAAGGACGATCTCACGGCGCCTATTCATCTTCCTGTGCAGCATTCCATTGGCTGTCGTGGCAAACATGGTGCGCATCTTCATCCTGCTTGGCGGCACAGTGCTTTTTGGGCAGGAATTTGCGGTCGGGAATCAAGAGCAGGACGTATCTGCCTTCCACTTTGCCTCGGGCATCGCCGTGTATCTGGTGGCCCTGCTGGGATTGCAAACAGTGGCTTTCCTGGTGAATCGTTGGTTAGGTCCAGAGGAATCATCTCCCGTAAGGCCCTCGGCTTCTACATCCTCCTGGCAGTCACCCTTTCTCAATGTGCGGCTGGGGCTGCTCCTTTTGTTAGTCGTCTGTTCCATCATCGCTTGTCGTCTTTCTCCTGAGGTTAAGGCTGGTAATGAAGCTGGCGTCTTGATGGAACTGCCAGTTGGCATTGGCCGCTATCTCGGGGATGTAGAGCCTCCAGATGAAGTCGAAAAAAAGCTGCTTCCGGCCGATACCCAGATTGTGAAGATGCGTTACCGTACGCTGTCGTCGCCTCCGCTGCGGGATGTGGCCAATGTCACTCTGGTTCTTTCCGGCGCAGAACGCCGCAGTATCCACCGGCCTGAAGTCTGCCTGGACGGCCAGGGTTGGACCCTCCTGAACTCGCGAGTGGTTCCTGTGAAGATTTCTCCAGGTCACATTTTAGAGGTGAAGGACCTTTTGATTGAGCGTGTATGGGTGGCCCCGGACGGCACGCGCAAACCTTTGCGGGCACACTATGTCTATTGGTTCGTCGGTACGGATGTCACCACGCCTCACAATGCTACACGGGTGTGGCTCAGCAGTTGGGATAACATCATGCGCAATGTCAATCACCGGTGGGCTTACCCAAGTGTCAGCGCCTGGGTGACAGAAAATTTCGATTCTAGCGAAACCGGCCAGCGCAGCCGCAGTTCAGAAGAAACAATGGAAGTCATTACCCAATTGATTCGTGATCTGGCACCCCGCTTTCAGAAATCGTTCATGCAAGAAGCAGCTAACGAACATTGATCTCATGGAGCGCAGCCTGGACAAGGATACCGAATTACTGATTGATGCCATGCGTGGCATCGCAGCTTTGCTGGTGGTATTCACCCATGCTTTTGACCTGGCTGTTTCTGAAACCTACGGCTGGAACTACGCGAACAATCCTGAGGCATGGCGCTGGGCACGGGCCAGCTTTGGACATGGTGGTTTTCTCGTCTGGTGCTTCTTCATGATCTCCGGAGTCTGCATTCACCAGTCCATCTCCCGCAGCATCGCCAGTGGGGAATTCTCTTTTTGGCGATATGCGGTCGCGCGCATCTCCCGGATTTATCCGCTCTTCATTCTTGGCCTCATCCTGGCGGTTCTCGCCTGGCTTTTGCATGAGGATTTTGGAGAGGGATACAATGAAGCTCCACTGCGGGAAATGGCAGCAAGCCTTGTGAGTTTGCAAATTTTCACGACTCCATTTCCGGCTTATGAAACCTCATGGAGCCTCAGTTGTGAGATGATTTATTATACCATCTGGCCGGTTGCCCTGCTCTTAATGCGGGGCCGTGTGAACTGGGCGGCTGCTTTCTCGCTGACTTCAGTACTGGTCATGGTCTGTATGATCATGCTGCTGTGGAAAGGTTTCCATTTCTTTGAACACAGCGCTTTTTTTGAGGGCTTGTGGATTGTGTCAGTTTTGCTGCCTGTCTGGGTCTGTGGGGCCTGGCTGGCAGGGCATTGGGGCAGTGCCAAGTTGCAAATCAGCCGTCGCACCTGGATTGCATCCATCCTTCTCTGCATCCTTTCGGAATGCCTGCTCATCGTTCTGAAGTTCAAACAATATCCCCATTGGGCGGTACATCTGGCTGGCTGGAGTTCCATTCCGGGCCTCATGCTTTTTCTACTGGGTGCACGGTTTACCCACCTTTCAGCCCGCAGCTGGGCGGAACCTGTTTGCCGTTGGCTGGGCCAGTTCAGCTACCCCTGTTACATTTTGCACATGCAATTGCTTCTCCTTCTGGACCATTTTGTGGACATTTATGGCAACGGTCTTGCGCATCGCTATCCTGTCCTCCATGCCGTTTTTGAGTTTCTTATCGTCCTCGGTGTCTTGGTTGTAGTCGGGCCGAAATTGGAACGGTGGACCATGCACTGGCGGAAAATCTGGCTTTCAAAGCTGCCTAAATCAGGGGGAAATCTCACTTTGAAGCCTGTTTAAGAGGCAAAATGCGCGATATAAATTTTAGGACGTAATCAATATCTCCTAGATTTATTATGAAATTTATGGCAAACTTAGGTTATGAAGCTCGCTTCTCGAATTTTCTATCTGCTTTTGACCACTACCAGTTTGGCTTTCGGCCAAACGGTGGCCGTCAACGGCGTGGACAATGATGGTTACATTGGTGTCTATGAGATCAATGATCAGCATTACTGGTGGCTGTGCATTGAGCCCGTCACCACCCCTGCTGCCATCGCGGGAGAGGGCTTTTTTGCTGAGCAGACAAGTTTGCTCAGTGGCTGGGACCAGCAAAACACAGAGCGTCAGCTTGAATACAGTAACAGTCTTCAGGCCCAGGCCGCCTTGTCCAAGCAGGTTTCCGTCATGCAATACGTGCTGGATACTTACCTGCCCATCACTGCGCTCACCACTCCAGGTCAGGTTTTAGAAGGCAGCGAAAACGCAGATTTTTACGAGTCTAACAATGACTTCTACAACTCCATGTATGCCGTTCAGCATTTCCTCACGGAAATGTATGGCAAACCGGAGCACACAGATTTCACCGATCTAGCAGACTTTGGGGACCGTTGGTTGGAGGAGTCGGATTTCTCTGCTTCAGGCATTGCCCGTTCGGACTTATACCAGGAAATCCTGGCAGATGTAGCTCTCAAAGATGGCGATGTGAATTTCTTCAATAATTATCTGGTTGAGAACGACTACTACATCGCCAATACCCTTTTTGGAGAGGCGAGTCCTGACAACTGGCAGGATGCCCTCATCATCGTTGCTCCGGTTCCAGAGCCAAGCGGAGCCCTTTTGATCGCCTGCTGCGGATTGGCCATGATGCTTCGTCGCTGGCGGAAGCTGGCTTAATGGCGGGTTAAAATTGTCTCCCGCATGAGGTAGGCGGTGAAACCTTTGAGGCCCTCACGACCCACATGTCGCTGTCTCCTCCATCCGGTCGGTTGCGTGCAGAATTGCACTGCCACACCATTGCCTCCAGCGATGGCATGATCACTCCAGATGGATTGTTGAAAGCAGCGGCGCTTCAAAAGCTGGACGTCATCGCCATCACAGATCATGACACGACCGCCGGAGCCATCGAGTTTCAAAAGTGGTTCCGCAAAAAGAATTCGGCCACGGAGATCCTCATTGGCGAAGAGCGCACCCTGTCCAGCAAGTGCCACCTGATCGGCCTTTTTTTGCGGCAGGACATTGTGTCTCAGGACCTTTCTGAAGCCATTCAGGAAATTCATGCACAGGGTGGACTTGTGCTGGTTCCACATCCGTATCGTTTGAAAGATGGTTTGTTAGGCCCCCGTGGTCCTGGATCCGGCGGCTTGGAAAAGGCGGACGCCTTTGAATTTCACAATGCAAAAGGAAGCCATGCGGATAATTCCCAAATGCGCGCACATTGGGAGTCCACCGGTCCGGCAGTCTTTGGTGGCAGTGATGCTCACTATGAGGCCGATGTGGGCCAGTGTGTGAATGAGATCGTACCCTGCGGTTCGGCAGAAGCCTCCGTCCGGGCCATGCTCATGCGCCAGACTTCCTTCCGTATTCTGGCCAGGCCCCAGGCAGCCAGTTCAGGGGAGCGTAAATACGCCGCCGGATACTATGCGGTGAAGCGTTTTGTATCCGTTCCCAGACCGCTGCTTCCACTCGCCAAAAAAGCCTACCGCCTATACTGGAATGCGCGTGGTGGAAACATGCCTCATGCTTTGACCGATATACTTTCCCATCCAGCCACGGCTCATGCATAAAAAGTCCATTCGCAAGCTGGCCCAGCTCCATGGCTGGTGGACGTATCAGTCCTTCCTGAAACGCACCCGATCCTACTCCGAGGATCAGCGCCAGGCCTGGATTCGACAGCAAATGCAGCAGACTTTGATTCGTGCTCATGAGGGTACCCGATACTACGCGGAGATCTTCAAAGGCATTGGCTTTGATCCGCGCACGGACTTCACTGGACCGGAGACACTCACTCGTCTTCCATTACTCACCAAAGACATCATCCGGGAGCGTTTCGACGACCTTGTCGATTCTCGTTACCGTCGTCTCAGCGCCTATGCTGAAACCAGCGGCACCACAGGTAAGCCGATGCGCATGCTGCTAAATGAAAGTTACATCGCCCTAGATTATGCCTGCATGTATGAGATGTGGGCCCAGGCTGGTTACCGTTTTAGAGATCCATTCCTCGCCCTCCGCAGTTATGTGCCATCAAAGGTCGGTGATCCGCTTTGGATTCATGACAAGGCGCAAAACACCCTGTTCATGTCAGCATATCATTTCTCGCCACGCACGGCTCAGGAATACATGCAGGCCATTGAGTCCTTTCAGCCTAAATTCATCCGCAGCTATCCCTCATCACTTCTTGTCCTGGCAGAATACCTTGAACGTACAGGAAAGACTCTGCCTTCCGTCAAAGGACTTTTCACCGCTTCAGAGACCCTTGCGCCGCATGAGCGTGAGGCCATCGAGCGCGTTTTCGGTCGCATCCTTTTTGACTGGTATGGCATGACGGAGCCCACACTTGTCGCCTATGAGGGAGCAGATCATGATGGCCTGAACATTGTCTGGCAGTATGGTCATGCCGAGTTTCTTCCGGATGATAGTTTGGCTCCTGGCGATAGCCGACTCATCGCCACCAGTCTGCAAAATCCGGTGATGCCCTTCATCCGTTATGACACGGGCGATATCGTTACACGCCATGTTTCAGAGACCCCGGAAACACTGTTTCCCCGTAAACTGGCCCGCGTCCAAGGTCGCAAAGACGATGTCATTCTCACCCCGGATGGCCGTCGTCTGCCCTCCGTTAATTTTTATTCCGTTTTCCGTTCAGCTCCTGGTGTCGTCCGTTTCCAGATCGTCCAGTTTGGGGCGTCCGATATCGTGGTAAACATCGAAAGCACCGATCCAGGCTTCGAGCGCCATCCAGCCTACCGCAAGGTGCAGGAAGAAATGCGTTCCCGCTTTGGCGATGCCATGTCCGTGGAGTATCGGATAAACCAGCGCTTCGAAACCAATCGCGATGGCAAGACCCCTGTCGTCCTCCGTAGGCGTGCCAATAAGGCCGTGGAGGAACGCAAAGAATACGTGCTTTCTTCCCAGGTAGCCTGGTCACGCTCCAGGGCAGGGGAGGATATTTTGAAGCTGGACTGGAATGAGGCGGATAAGCTCCCTTCTGACCGCGTCCGTGAAAAGCTCGTCTCTCTCGTTCAGGATCCTCATTCCATCATCTGGTATCCAGAGGCCTGGCCTGCTGCTCTGCATCAGGCCCTGGCCACGCATCATCAGATCCATGAAACCAGCCTTCTGGCCACGCATGGCTCAGACATGGCGCTCTCATACCTGACCCAGTGTTATGTCACGAATGGTGACAAGGTGATGATCGTCGCTCCTGGATACGATAACTTCCGCGCGGTGGCCGAACAGCGCGGAGGCCAGGCTCTTCATTTCACATTCAACGGAGATGGCGAATACCCTCTACAGGAGATGCTTCGCAGCATTCAGGAGGAAGTCCCCCGACTTATCTATCTGACCAATCCCAACAATCCTATCGGATACTGCCTTTCTCAGGAAGCCATCGCTGCCATCTGCACCGCCGCCGCCCGTGAGTCCGCCCTTGTTGTCGTGGACGAAGCCTATGCCGAGTTTGCGGATCATGACTGTGTGCCATTGATCGCTAGCCATGCCAATCTCGTCATCGTGCGGACTTTCTCCAAAGCTTTTGGTTTGGCCGGTCTTCGTGTCGGGTATCTGATCGGTGATCCTGCTCTTATTGAAACGGTCCGCCGTGTGGCCAATCCCAAGCACCTCACCACCTTTGCCCAGGTCGCTGCACAAACGGTTCTGGAAGATTGGCCGCAGGTGAAAATCCACATTGAAGAGGTGAAGCAACAGCGCGCCCGTTTCATCGCCTTCCTGCGCAACCGGGGGATCAAATGTTTTGATTCGCATGGAAACTTTGTCCTCTTTCAAATGCCTGAAGCGACCGGATTGGCCCAGTGGTTGGAGACCCAGGGCATTCTCATCCGTGACCGTTCCACTCAGCTCGCCAGCAGTGCCCGTGTGACCATCGGAGGCAAGGAAAGTACAGACCGCTTAATCGCCGTGTTTGAAGAGTATTGGCAGACTCATCCTATTCCATAAAGACGCTGTCCTTTCGTCCATGCACTTGCAACAAAGCACTCTCTGAACGATGTTAAATAATGTCCGGTTCAGGCATCATGCACAGTCGTTTCAAGACACGATTTTCCCCACGATATCCCCGGATGGGGAATGCATGGGGATACCCATTCCATCGCAATGCATTGATTACCAATTGGTTATGCCAAATTATCCCCAAATGGGGAAAATTCTATTTTTCTCCCCATCCCCACGTTTGATGCCTCAGATCTGACTGCATGCGCCAGCTCGCCCAATACCAGGATGGTCGTCTTGAACTTCAGGATGTACCTTCCCCCCTCCCTCCTCCCGGTGGCATTCTTGTCCAGACCACCTGCTCAGTCATCTCTCCAGGCACTGAGAAAATGAAGGTGGAGCAGGCCCGGATGTCCCTCCTTCAGAAAGCCAAAGCCCGGCCAGACCAAGTCAAAAAAGTTCTGGATACTGCCCGCACTCTCGGCTGGAAAGCCGCCGTGGAAAAGGTGCGTAACCGCCTGGAATCTCCCTCCCCCCTGGGGTATTCCGCCGCCGGTGTTGTCGTGGCTGTGGATGAATTGAATACCCGTTTCCGCATCGGTGACCGTGTGGCCTGCGGTGGGGCCGAATGCGCATTCCATGCGGAGATGATCTCCGTGCCAGATCTCCTGGCCTCGCGCATTCCGGAAGGAGTCGAAGACTGGCAGGCCGCTTACACCACACTGGCTGCCATCTCCCTGCAGGCCGTCCGACAGGCCAATGTACAGATAGGGGACCGTGTCCTGGTCTTGGGTCAGGGACTCGTTGGTTTGTTGGCCACCAGCCTGCTCCGGGCCTCTGGGGCTCGTGTCTTGGGTGCGGATTATGTTCAGGGCCGTCTCGATACCGCCCTGGCCATGGGGGCGGAGCGTATCATCAATCCTGGTCAGACCCAGCTCACGGATGCTGTTCATGACTGGACCGATGGCGAGGGCGTCGATGCCGTCCTTCTATGTGTAGGCGGTAAAGGTAGCGATGCTGCGGATACCGCCATCACGTGTCTGCGTGACCGGGGTGTCATTGTCATCGTTGGCATCTATGATGCCGAGCTTTCCTGGAAGACCGCATACATGAAGGACATCCAGGTCCGTTACTCTCGCAGTTATGGCCCTGGCCGATACGATCCCCAGTATGAATGGGGCGGTAAAGACTATCCTATCGGTTATGTCCGGTGGACCGAGAACCGCAATTTCGAGGCCTGCCTTCAGCTCATGAAAACTGGCCAGCTCGACCTGGCCCCCATTACTACCCGCCGTGCCCCTTTTGCAGAAGCGGTATCCATTTACGATGCCCTCATGCAGCCTGGGAATGCAGACATCGGCGTTGTTTTGGAATATGCTTCTAGAACACATGTCCAGCCGCAATCTTGCGCTGAAGACAACCCGCCCGTTGATCATACTGACTCCACGCCTGCGCCACATCACTCCAGTCCGGTCTCTGAACTGCATGTCATCGGTGCCGGTAACTTCGCCCGCACGATGTTGCTCCCGCATCTCAAGGGAAACATTGCTTTGGGATGCATTGTCAATGCCACCGGACTGAGTGCTCGCCACGTCAAAGAAAAGTTTGGCTTCGCCAATGCGGAAACAGACCCATCCCAAGTCTTCTCTCACCCTGGTGATGCACTCATGATCGGCACGCGTCATCATCTTCATGCTCCGCTTGCGCTCAAAGGCCTAGCTCAAAACCAGCATGTGTTTGTGGAAAAACCCCTTTGTCTAACGCGGGAAGAACTGCTTGAGATCGACGAGGCCATGCGCACCACCCAAGGCAGCCTCATGGTGGGATTTAATCGTCGTTTCGCTCCGGCCACAGTTGAACTTAAAAGTGTATTGGCAAAACTTCCGGGTCCCAAGACCCTGGCTTATCATGTAGTCGCCGGTCCTCTAGCCCCTGACCATTGGTATGCGAATGTGGAGGAAAGCGGTGGCCGCATCTTGGGTGAGGCCTGTCATTTTTTTGATTACGCATGCCATCTGCTCGGACGTCCGGTGAAGGTCATGGCGCAGACGGTCGGTCGTCAGGCATTCCCCGACTCCATGACTGCCCAAATAGAGTTCGCAGACGGTTCATCCGCCCAGATCGTTTATACCGCAGATGGAGACTCTGCTTACCCGAAAGAAAGCTTTCGCCTTTTCGCTTCAGGATTGGTGGCTGAATGTGAAAACTTCCAGAAGCTGGTGCTGCATAGGAATCGCAAGCGCACCGTCATATCCTATTCATCCAAAGGACACGCTGAAGAGATGGCGGCCTGGCTGTCTTTTCTCAAGCTTGATAAACCACACCCGATGACCTATTCGGATATCCATCGAAGCATGATATTGACGTTTGCCGTATTGGAAAGTCTGCGCCAGGGATGCGCGATCCCTGTTTGAGCGGATGAAGCTACCCCAAACCATCGCCTGGTATATGCACCGGCTGCGGGCTATGAAGCCTGCGGAAATCAGGCACCGTCTGGAGGAGAAGTGGCGGCAGTTTACTCAGCCAGGTTTTTTGGAAACCCTCGTTTCTTTTGATCCTGGGCCTGCATCTGCGCGGGGGCCGCGCTTGCCAGACAAGGCGACCGCATCCCTGGAATTGCGCACAAGGCTGGCAGCAGATGCGCAAAAACTCCAGGCTGGTCAATGGCTGCTCTTTGGCTGGCGCGAGCTGGAGGTGGGTTCGCCTCCATGCTGGCATCGGGATGCTTTCTGCGGGGTGGTCATAGATCCTGACAAACCGGCGCATCTCCTCAATCACCGGGACCTTCCAGACGGGGCTGATGCACGCACCATCTGGGAGATCAACCGCTGGGCGGAAATGACCCGGCTGGCCATGCATGGCTGGTTGAACGGTGATGCCCCGGCCATCCGGACCGCTCAGCAATGGCTGGAAGACTGGTGTGATCGCAATCCCCCAGGGCAGGGCATCAACTGGACCAGTCCGCTGGAAGCCGCACTGCGGCTTATCAATTTCACTTGGTTTGATGCTCTGGTCGCTGCCCATGGAGGTGAAAGTTTAAAGAAAGCCCAGGCACAGCTTGTCCGTCGCATCGTGCCTGTCCATGCCGCCTGGATCTGGCGTTATCGCTCGGCAGGTTCATCCGCGAATAATCATTTGTTAGGCGAACTGACCGCTCTGGTGGTGGCCGTCTCACGGTGGCCGGGTTTGTCTGAGGTGGCCTGTTCTGCAGAGACCGCGTGGGATGTTCTAGAGCAGGAGATACTGCATCAGTTTTCCCCAGATGGGGGTTCTCGTGAGCAGGCATTGCACTATCATCTTTTTGCCTTTGACCTTGCTTGGCTGGCAGTGCTCACCGTGGGATGCAAGGCTGGCCCGGTTTACGACCGCCTGGCTGCCGCCTCCGGCTATTTTCAGGCCCTGGCACACGGAAAAGAGCCATGGGACTTCGGTGACAATGACGATGCGCAGGTTCTACCCGTGACACGGGACCGCTCCCTGGCTGTTCATGAATGGCTGGAATGGCTGAATGGGGAATCTGGTGATCTACGCTTTTGGTTAGGTGTGCCACCTCCGGCGCTTTCTGTTCCCCCTCGATACATTTTTCCTGCAAGCGGCATGGGCATCGCAGCGGAGAATGGATGGAAGGTCAGAATTGATGCCTCGCCATTGGGTTTTGGCTCCCTGGCTGCGCACGGGCACGGGGATGCTCTCCATGTCTCCGTCTGGGATGGGGATAACGCATTGTTGGTGGACCCAGGTACGGGTGGTTACTACGGGCACCGTCAATGGCGCACAGAACTTGCCGCCTGGACCGCCCACAACGGTCCCCAGCCATTGCAAGGATACCAAACACCCCGGCGGCTTGGTGCTTTTTTATGGACCCGGCATCACAAAACGCCCGCGCTGTCCATGGATGCAAGCGTCATCACTGCGGAGCTACAGCATGAGGGGCACCACTTTAAAAGAAGTGTTAGCGTGACACCTGAGGGCGTGCAGATCAGGGATGTGGAGGCTGAGAAAAAGAACTTCAAAGTGCGACTGATGTTCAGCCCTGAATGTCAGATTAAGAAGATTTCAAGTGGCTCCGAAAATGGCTTTGAGATCAATCGCGAGACGCGCGGATGGACATTGTTTATCAATCCAGAGGTCGCAGATGCTTTGCTCACAGAAGGGCGGGCATCACCTGCCTATGGATGCATGGAGACTGTGCAAGTGCTTGAGCTAACCAGCAAGCAAGGAGAGCTGATGCTCACCATCCAAAGGCGCTTTTGATTTTCTCAAAGGGCTATCCTCTTGTTTTGTGTTTCAGCCTGCAAGTCTCTACCTTGTTTCATCGTTTTCTTCATCCCTTTTATCATGACCTGCCCGGCTCGCTTCTTCGTTATACTGACCCTTTTGACTTCCTCAGCTCTTCATGCGGAGCCGCAGTGGATCTGGTCTTCTAAAAAAGCAGCGGCGCAGGAAAAGGTGACCTTTAAGCACAGCTTCACCCTAAAGCTGACACCTAAATCCGCGAGCCTGAGCCTGACCTGTGACAATGGAGCCACTGCTTTCATCAATGGTAAACAGGTGGCTGTGAATCCCGACTGGCAAAAGCCCGTGAAGGTGGATGTTATTAAAGCTCTCGAAGTGGGGGCCGTGAATGTCATCGAAGTACGCGCAACCAACAAAGGTGGCAGCGCGGGCATGATCGCGAAGCTGGAGCTGGAAAAGCAGCAGGGAGGCGCGGAGGTCATCGAGACGAGCGGCGAATGGCAGGCTACTCCAACTGGCAAGACCGAATGGAAACCGGTGGCGGTGCTCGGTGCCTACGGGATTGGGCCATGGGGAAAGGTCTTTGATGGAAAGGCTGGCTCCTCTAAAAAAGATGCGCCGGTGATTGCTGCCGCTGGCATCACAGTACCTGCTGGTTTTAAAGTGGAGCTTTTATACTCGGTGCCGAAAGAGGAGCAAGGCTCCTGGGTGGCCCTAACAACGGATGACAAAGGCCACCTCATCGCCTGTGATCAGTATGGAAGCATCTACCGGATGGCTGTTCCTGCCATCGGCAAAACTGAACTTTTGAAACCCGAAAAACTCAAGCTGGATTTCGGCAAGGCTCATGGGCTTCTGTACGCCTTCAACAGCCTCTATGTCATGGTCAATGAGAATGGCAAAGAGAACGGTCTCTATCGGCTCAAGGATACGGATGGTGATGATCAGTATGACAAGGTGGAAAAGCTCATCAACATGGGCGGTGCTGGTGAGCATGGTCTGCATAGCATGACCCTCAGTCCGGATGGCAAGCGCATCTTTTTCAATGCGGGCAACAGCAGCGAACTGCCTGCTGAGCTGACAAAAAGCCGCCCTGCCAAACTGTGGGGTGAGGATCATGTGCTCCCTCGCATGTGGGATGCCAATGGTCATGCACGTGGACGCATGGCCCCTGGCGGATTCATTTGCAGCATGGATGCGGATGGCAAAGATGTGGAACTCTTCTGTTACGGATTCCGAAATGAATTCGACATCACATTCGACCTCAGCGGCGAGCTATTCACTTATGATGCCGACATGGAGTGGGACATCGGTTCTCCCTGGTACCGCCCTACTCGTGTGAACCATTGCGTGAGCGGTGCTGACTACGGCTGGCGCAGCGGCAGCGGCAAGTGGCCCGGATATTACCCGGACAGCCTCCCCACCACACTGGACATCGGCCCAGGAAGCCCCACGGGTGTGGTCAGTGGCAAAGGCGCCAAATTTCCCGCCAAGTATCAGCGCGCGGTATTCATCAATGACTGGACCTACGGCACCATGTGGGCCATCAACCTCCAGCCTAAAGGAGGCAGTTTTGTGGCAGAAAAAGAGGAGTTTGTTTTTGGTAAACCACTGCCTCTGACAGACGTCATCATCCATCCTCAAGATGGTGCTATGTATTTCGCTGTGGGTGGTCGCCGCACTCAGTCTGGAGTCTATCGTGTGATCTATGCCGGGAAAGAATCCACGGCACCCGTGGAGGCATTGCCAATGGATGAGGAAGCCCACACGCGCCTCACCTTGGAAACCCTGCACGCGGAAGGTGGCGATCCTCAAAAGACCCTTGCCACAGCCTGGCCCTACCTGAGCCACAGCGACCGCCATGTGCGTTATGCGGCTCGTGTCGCTATTGAAAAGCTGCCCAAGGATCTCTGGCAGGAAAAGGCACTGGCAGAAACTCAGCCTATGGCCGTCATCGAAGGCATCATTGCCCTTGCGCGGGTCAACGGGACGAAGAGCGAAGCCCCATCTGAAAAGCCAGCCGCAGGTTCTTCATCGCCGAGCCTCAGTGACGTTGCCCCCGAAAACGTAGAGCTTCAGTTGAAAATGCTGGAGACTCTCAGTCGCCTGGAAGGTGCAGAATTGAGCCTCAATCAGCACCTCGGTGCTTTGCGTGCTTTGCAGCTCGTCTTCACCCGTCTCGGCAAACCTGCTCCAGAAGTTTGTGAAGCGATTGTGGAAAAACTGGAGCCGCTTTTTCCAAGTGAGAATGAAAGCATCAACCGTGAGCTTTGCCAGATTCTCATCGCCCTGGATTCTACACAGGCCCCAGCCAAGACGATTGCTCTGATGGCCACTGCCAAAGACGACTTCCAGGCCGTTGCCACAGATGCCGTGCTCAGTCGCAATGATGGTTATGCCAACGCTGCCCGTGCCGCTGCTGGCAGCCGCCCAAACTCCCAGCAGATCGCCTACATGTTCGCGCTGCGGAATGCCAAGGCCGGCTGGACGCCAGAGTTGCGCAAGACCTTCTTCTCCTGGTTCCCTCGCGCCCGCACATGGAAGGGTGGCAACAGTTTCAAGGGTTTCATCGAAAACATCCGCAAGGATTCCCTGGCCACATTTGTGCCAGAGTCGGAACTAGCAGAACTGGATGCCATCAGCAGCAAAGTGGAGGGTGCCGACATCCCCAATTACGTCGCACCCAAAGGACCGGGTAAAGCCTGGTCGGTGGATGAGGTTGTCGCCCTTACATCCGGCGGACTCAAAGGCCGCGACTTCAAAAATGGCGAGGCCATGTACCGCAGCGTCATGTGCGCCACTTGCCACCGCTTCAACGGTGACGGCGGCAGTATCGGTCCGGACCTCACCGGCAGTGGCAACCGTTATACCATGCGCGACCTCATGGAAAACATCGTGGATCCCAGCAAGGTTATTTCCGACCAGTATGACAGTCACCAAATCACCAAAAAGGACGGCAGTACCATCCTGGGCCGCATCGTCGTCGAGGAGAATGGCAAGGTCTTCGTGATGGCCAATCCCTTCGCCCCGAATGACCAACTCGCCATCAATGTGAGCGAGATCGCCAGCAAAGAAACGCGCCAGGTTTCCATGATGCCTCCCGGCCTCATCAACGCCCTCAACCAGGACGAACTCCTCGACCTGATCGCCTATCTCATCAGCGGCGGCAATGAGCAGGACAAGGTATTCAAATAGCACATCCTACGTGGACAAATTCCCCGTGATGCTTTAAAATGGCTTCATGACGGCCGCCGTTGAGCACATCAAAAAGGAGATCCGCAGTCTCGGTCCTGATGAGATCGAAGCCCTCCTGCGTGATCTCCAAAACGAGTACGTCCTGCCCCCCACTGATGACGAATTCGCCTCTATCGAAGCCGAATGGGACGCGGAAATAGACCGGCGCATGCAGGACGTTATCGAAGGCAGGGTGGAGTTGATTCCAGGCGAGGAAGCAGATCGTCAGACGGATGCTTTGTTTGCCAAATTGGGAATAACACGTCCGGTTTATCGTCCGTGATGAATTGGAAGATTCATCCTGCGGCAAAGCTGGAACATGATGATTTAATCATGTTATTCGGGGTGTTGATGAATCTCTTGTGATCAAGTTTGAAAGAGCATATTTGCGATGCAGGTATCTGATCTGTCAGAACCCTCTGCTCTATAACGTTCGCTGGAAAGATGTGCGGCGGGTTAATTTGGCTCCTCGCTTTGATGAATACTACATCCCTTATATGACCTGGAATGAGAAGGTGGTCATCCTCGCGATGTGAAGGGCCGAAGGGGGAGCTTTTATAGCGCCAGGTGCCCGAGGGCGAGCAGGCCGTAGTAGGTATATTCGGGGTCGAGGGTGTCGTCGGTCCAGTTGCCGTGAAAGCCGCCCTCGGCACTCCAGAGGCTGTCCACGAAGTCGAGGCAGGGTTCGCGCACACGTTCGATGGCGGCGTCATTGCCGGAGAGGGCGTGAAGGGCTACGGCGGTGGAGAGGAGGTCCGGGATGGGGGCACCTTGTATGGCCAGGAAGCCACCTCCGGGAAGGCACTGGCGGACCAGCCACTCCACACTGGCTGGAGGTGGGGGCATTTGCAGGTGGCGGTAGAGCGATAGCATGGCGGCTGTGGCGGTGGTGGAGCCAAGGCGGATGCCGGGTTCATTGGACCAGGCTCCATCGGGTGTTTCCAGACTGTCCATGCAGAGGGCGATGTTCATCGCATCCGGTGGCAGCAGCCCCAGGTCCTGATAGCCGCCCCAGGCAATGAGGCAGCCGTAAGCACTGCCATTCTTACGTCCAGGTGCCTGATGATAACCTCCGTCGGGGGTGCGATAGGCTTCGATGCGTTCTGCCAGTTTAACACGCGAGGCTTCGGGGAATCCAGCCATGCCAATGCCAGCCCAGCAGCGTGCGAGGCAGCACAGGTGGACAAAGTCAAGGCCTGCGCCATCCCCAAAATGGCCTAACCAGGAGCGTGTTAATTCAACGGGAGGACTGGCTTGTAAAGCCATGAGGCCTTCCATGCCAAAGACCGTGTAATAGAGATCCGGTTTACCGTCACGGTCCATGAATCCGCCATCCGGGTGGAGGCGGGAGTTTAAAAAAGTGGCAACAAGCTCTGTGGATTCACCCAGGAGCTTGGGGGCCACCCTGGCGACCTGAAGCATTTCGAGTCTGAAGGACATGCTTTTTTTATCCGGCAAACGCAACGCTGGGCACGCCCTGAGCACCTGGACGGCAGACGAAGAGACGGCCGGCATGGGCTTCTTCCAGGTCACCTTTGACACCTGTCGTTACGTAGAGATCACGCAGCTCCGGGCCACCAAAGGCGCAGGCCGTTGTCTCGACACAGGGGAAATCAATCTGCTGCACCACCTGCGAAGTGGCCGGATCAAAACAGACAACCTTGGCCCCATGACAGAAGGCGATCCAGAGGCGGTCCTCACTGTCGATCGTCATTCCGTCGGGGCTGCTGGAATCTGCGCTGGTATCCCAAATGACACGCTCGTTGCTGATGTCAGCAGTGGTAATATCGAAGTCAAAGGCACGGATCTTTTTACTCGGCGTATCGATGTAGAACATGGTTTCGCCGTCGCGGCTCCAGATGATGCCGTTGGAATTGGTCACTGGGCCGAATTTCTTTTCCACCGTGAGATCTTTGCGGAGACAATAAAGGGAGGCATCCGGGCGTTTCTTGAGGCAGATCGTGCCTGCCCAAAAACGGCCGAGGGGGTCGCACTTGCCGTCATTAAAGCGGTTGTCGAGGAGATCCGGCTCAGGATCGGCAATCGGGGTGCTGATTCCTGTTTCTTCATCCAGGAAAAAGAAACCCTGATCCCCCGCCCAGACGAGGCCGCCTTTTTCGCGGACCACCACCGTGCCTACACGCTGGCCTACATCCCAGATCTTTTCCTCCCCGGTGGCTGGGTAGAAGGCGATGATCTTATAGCTTTCGATGTCCACATAAAGCAGACGGTTTTTGTCCCAGATCGGGCCTTCGCCCCAGACGGAAGTGTATGTGCCGACAATTTCAGGTTTGGTCATGCACACGTGATAGGCGGGAGGAAGTGGAGGTCAAGGCATGAGGGAACATGAGGTTCAGGTCAGACAAAATTGGCCGACCTGAATCCTATCGCGGGACATGGTGATTACCTGTCTTTCAGCCGTGTAAATGTTTTGGCTTCGCCGAAAAGTTTATCCCAGTCTGGAGACTTGTCCTGGAGGGCTTTTTGAGTCGCAGCGGCGCTGACCGTATGCTCACCTTCTGTTTTCAACGGCCGGATCTGCATCTTGTCCCCAGCGGCTTTTTCGACCAGGAGCAGGGTATAGGTGGGCGTATCGTTTTTCGGCAGACCGTCTTCAAAGGTGGCGGCGAGCTTAACCTGCCAGACGTCTTTTCCCCCTACTTTTAATGGCCGGACTTCAAAGTAGGAACTGCCCTTGGAACCGACGGGATAGTTGAGCATGAAGGCATCCTGTCCGATGGGGGCAAGCACAGCAAATTCACGCCCTCGTGCATCGCCGGTTTCATCTTCACTCATCCAGACGCCGGCCACTTCTGGGTCAGCCATGACAAAACCGCCTGTAAAGACGGGTTCGGTAAACAGACAGGATGAAAGCCCCAGGGCGAGAGTGGCTGTGGCGAGAAGTTTGAAGATGGATTTCATGAGAATTAGGCCGCAATGTTGGGCGCATCTAAAGGAGACTGTGTTTTTTGCAGAGTATTCAAAAGTTTGTCTCTAAATCATGCAGCCAGCACGATTAAAGCGACCCTTTGTGGTGCATGATGCAATTAATGGGTGGGAGCTGTACCGATCTGCCTGGGAAAAAGACGATGGCACGCTCCTTGCCCTAACCAATTGCAGTGTGGCGACTGCCATGCCCAACTCAACCTATCGCATCATGAAACGCATTTTTATTACACTCATTGCCATCTCTTCGCTGGCCTCTTGCGCCACTGGTCCTAACGCACAGACCGGAACCGTCGTCGGCGGTCTGGGCGGTGCAGCCTTAGGCGGTATCGTCGGCAATCAAAGTGGTCGTGGCCTGGAAGGCGCTGCCATCGGTGCTGGTCTCGGAGCCCTAGCTGGAAATGCCATTGGCAACTCCCAGGACCAACGGAATTATCAGCGCGGTCGCTACTACAACAATGGTCGTTATTACAACCAGCGTGGCTATCGGAACAACCGTTACTATTACTATTGATACATGATGAATCAGAGGACGCGCCCTTGCTCCACAACAGCTCGGGCCGCCTCAATTTCATCATTGATCACTACCGTGGCACCGAAGCGTTTCAAGCGTTCAACGTCTGAAGCGAATCTTGCCCTTGCGAGCACCGGAATATCCTTTCGGTGCTCGCGTATTTGTGACAAGGCCTGCAAGGTCAATGTGGCATCAGGGAAGGTAAAGGCGACCATGCGGGCTTCAGAAAGACGGGTGAGTTCCCAGGTTTCCGCATGGGCGGCGTCGGCAAAGAGGACGGCCTGACCTTGACGCTTTAACAGGCTCACTGTTTCTGCATTCAGTTCTACGATGAGTGTGGAGACACCTTCGTCGTGTAGAGACTTGTTCAGTTGCTGTCCTACCGGACCATATCCGCAGATGATGGCGTGATCATGCATCACACTCATCTTTTGGCGCATGGGGGCAGATTCAGGAAGAGCAGGTTTTTTTCTTCCCCAGCCGAGTTTTTCCAAACGAGTTCCAAGAGGTTCTCCGGCGCGCATCAAAGCGGGAAGAAGCCCCATGCTGAGCGCGGCGCTGGCGATGAATGTCTGTTGGGTGCCGGAATCCCAAACTCCCGCGTGGCCGGCCTTCTGTAACAGTACCAAGGAAAACTCCCCTGCGCTGCAAAGTCCCAAACCGGCCATCAGTGACTGCCGGTGAGCTAGGCCGAGTAGGCGTGCAATGAGGGTGATCAATCCAGCCTTGGCCACCATGATGACTGTCGTGAGGGCCAGGATGGGTTTCCAATATATGGCTGCCACTTGAAGGTCGATCATCAATCCCACCGAGACAAAGAACAGGGTGAGAAAAAGATCCTTGATGGGCATGATGTCCGCAAGGATGCGATGTTTGAAGATGGATTCGCTGACGGCCAAGCCAGCGACAAAGGCCCCCAGGGCAAGGCCAAGCTGAAGAAGGCCCCCGATGAAAGCCAAGCCGAGGCAGGAGCCGACGACACTCAGGGTGAAGAGCTCACGGTTACGGGTGCGGGTGACGGCATTCAGCAGCATGGGAATGACCCAGCGTGCGGCTACGCCAGCGAGGATGACAAAGAGGCCACCTCGCCCCAGCAGTGAGCCGACGCGCTGCCAAATGCTCTGGTCTGCACCGCCTTCATGAAGAAGAAGGGGAAGGACCAGGAAAAAGACAATGATGAAGAGATCCTGGAAAATGGCCACCGCCAGGGCCATTCGTGCACCCGTGCTGGATTCGAGACCCAAATCCTGAAATGTTTTTAAACTGACCGCAGTGGAACTCATGGCCAGAGCCACGGCCAGCAGGATTGCACCTGTCATCGAAAGACCACCGATCCAAGCGCCTGCACCGGCAATAAGGATGCACAATCCCATCTGCCAACCACCCCCGACGAAAGCTAGGCGCCGGACGTAACGCAGGTCACTCAAGGAAAACTCCATGCCCAGGGTGAACATGAGCAACATCACACCAAACTCTGACATTTGTGCAATGCGTGCTTCAGATTCGCCACCACCCAGCAGATCCAAAACGCCGCTATTGGCGACGATGACACCGCAGATGAAGTATCCCGCCAGGAGGGACTGCTGAAGTTTTAGCAACAGCAGGGAGACAAAGACCACCGTGGTGAGCATGACCGCCAGGAGTGTAAAGAGAGGCGGCAGCCCCTCAGCAGCAGCGAGCAGGGGAGTCAGGCGGGGAAGCATGGTCTGTCATGGACAAGACATGCGCTTTGCTCAAGCGGAATGAGAGAGGAACTTAAAAATCTTGGTTGAGAAAAGACCCAAAGCTATTTGGACTCGCCGGATTCCAGGCGTGAATATGGGAAAAGGCTGTCCAATAAGCGAGAATTGAGTCCTTATGTAAAAACAGCTCTTTCCGAGCTGTTTTTTATTTTTATGAACCGCCGTTTATTTCTAACACAAGCTCTCGCTGCCAGCGCCCTCCCTTCCTTCATTTCGGCTGCCGATGCCGCTCCGAAAAAGAAGATCCTGCTGCGCTCCTCCTGGCAGACGGAAAATATTGGAGACATCGCGCATACGCCGGGGATGTTGAAGCTTTTGGAAACCTACCTGCCGGAGTATGAGGTCACTCTGTGGCCAGGTAGCGTGGAGAATGGGGTGGACAAAATGCTGATGAAGCGTTTTCCAAAACTCAAGATCCTGGCCAAGGGTGACACGGCGAAAGAAGAGGCTTTCAAGAGCCATGACTTCCTGCTTCATGGTTCAGGCCCAGGCATCTCCAGCGGGAGCATTGTTGACTGGACACAAAAGACCGGAGGCAAGCCCTACGGCATCGCTGGGGTAACCTGGGGCTACATAAATGCCAAGGCGGGGCTGGAGGTGATCAATGGCTCCCAATTCACCTTTTTCCGGGATTCAGTTTCGCTGGAGACGGCGAAGAAACTAGAAGCGACCTGCCCGATCATGGAGTTCGGACCGGATGCGACGTTTGCCTGCGATCTGGTTTCCGATGAACCTGCAGCGGCTTGGTTAAAGGAAGTCGGCCTTGAAGATGGCAAGTTCGTTTGCTGCATTCCGAAGCTGCGGCGCACGCCGTATTGGGAGATCAAAAAGCATGTGCCCTTCAATGAAAAGTCCCATGCATACAATGAGAAAATGAAGGAGCACGACATCGCTCCTCTGCGTAATGCGGTGATTGCGGTGGTGCGTGAAACCTCAATGAAGGTCCTGCTGTGCCCGGAAGATGCGAGCCAGATGAAACTGAACAAGGAGATGATCTACGACAAGCTGCCTGCGGATGTGAAAGACCGGGTGGTGTGGCGTGAGCAATACTGGCTGACGGACTTTGCCCAAGGAGTCTATAACCGTTGTGCGGGCTTGTTCGGCAATGAGCAACACAGCCCCATCCTGTGCATCGGTCATGGCATTCCCGCCATCGTCTGCCGCTATAAGGAGCAGACAAGCAAGGGCTTTATGTGGAAAGATATCGGTCTTTCGGAATGGCTTTTCGACCATGACAAAGACGAGGCGGAAAAAGGTCTGACACCGGCCGTTCTGGCGATCATCAATGACCAAGCTGCTGCGCGAGCCAAGGCGCTCAAGGCCAAGGGCATCGCCGATGACCGGATGAAGCGGATGATGACTGTCCTCCGTGAGGAGCTGGAAAAGTAGGGCTAAACAAAAAAAGCCCAGGCTTGAACGGCCTGGGCTTTTTTTTGGCGAATTGGTTTATTTGAGAGCCGCATAAACGCGATGTACGTCCGCGTGACCGTCCAGCCCTTGGAGGAAGTTGGTCACATCGTCGCGCTGGGCTTCGGTGAGTTCAGGATAGTCCTTCGGCTGGTAGTGCATTTCAGAGGTGGTGATGCTCCATCCGGCTGCTTTGAGCGCCTTGGTCACTGTGTCCAGGGAAGGGATGGGGCAGAAGAAACGGGCTCCGATGTGACCTGCGGCTTCTTCTTCATCCAACTCCAGCGGTTCCACATTGTCTGCTTCAGCCTCAAGGGCGGCGACTTCGATGTCGATGGCCTTGTCGGTATGCTGACCTTCGATCAGACCGCAATGATCAAACATCCAGGCAACGGAGCCTGGGGTGCCCATGCTGCCGGCTTTGAAAAGTACACGTACTTCTGAGGAGGTACGGTTGTTATTATCGGTAAGGCATTCCACCATGACGGGGACACGATGGGGGCCGAAGCCTTCGAACATCACGGTCTGGTAGTTGACCTGCTCACCGCCAATGCCTGCGCCTTTGGCGATGGCCCGCTCAATGGAATCGCGGGTGACGCTCTGTTTACGAGCGGCGGCGATGCCCGCGAAGAGGCGTGCATTGAGATCAGGGTCCGGGCCGCCAAGACGTGCGGCCACCTGAATTTCACGCGTCAGTTTGCCGACGAGTTTGCCTTTTTGATCGGCGGCCAGTTCCCGCCATTTTTGTTTCCATTGTGCGCCCATGAGTCAATAAAAGAGTGAATTCGTATCGAAAGGCAGGCGGGGTGAGAATGCAAGGGTGGATGCAAAAGAGGGGCGAGGAGGCTGCGAAAATAGGCGGGTAAACCTGAGGAAAATGCAGATTTTACTTTAGAACCCATTGCTTAAATGAGTGAGAATGTTAAAATTTCCAGAATGACGGATATTTCCAGAGCCAAACGCCTGCTTTTCGTTCTGGGTACACGTCCAGAAATGATCAAAGTGGCACCGCTTATTCTGGAAGCCCGCAAACAAGGATCTGAAGCCATTTTGGTAAACAGTGGGCAGCATGCCGATCTGCTGACGCCACTCTTTGATCTATTTGATGTGCATCCCGCGCATGACCTGGAGGCGATGGTAGCTGGACAGCCATTAAACCGGCTGCTTTCGCGGGTGATCGACCGTTTAGATCCGGTGCTGGAGGAAGTGAAACCGGACTACGTGCTGGTGCAGGGGGATACGGCGACGGCCTTGGGCGGAGCGCAGGCAGCTTTTCACCGCAAGATACCCGTGGGGCATATTGAGGCGGGGCTGCGCTCTGGCAATCCACTGAGTCCTTTCCCGGAAGAGATGAACCGTCGGCTTGTCTCGCAACTGGCTTCTATACACTTTGCAGCGACTGAGCGAAACCGTGCCGCGCTGCTGGCAGAGGGGATCCTGGACTCCCAGATCCTGGTTACTGGAAATACGGTCGTGGATGCACTGCACCATACGCTGGCCCATGCACTGCCTGGGGCTGACATGGGAGTGCTGAGGAAACAGATCGCAGGACGTAAGGTGGTGCTGCTGACCACTCATCGGCGCGAAAACTTCGGTGATACCATGCGGACGCATTTGCGGTTGCTACGCCGTTTCGCCGAAGCGCATCCTGAGCTGTGTGTGGTCTTTCCGATGCATCCGAATCCCGCAGTCAAAGAAGCTGCGGCGGAGGAACTGGGCGGTTGTGACCAGATTATCATCACAACGCCGATGGGCTATGCAGATTTTGTGCATCTCCTTTCGGATGCGTGGCTCATTGTCAGCGATTCCGGCGGTATCCAGGAAGAGGCGGCCTCCCTGGGCAAGCCCATCCTGGTGCTGCGGGAAAATACGGAACGGCCGGAAGGTGTGGATGCGGGCGTGGCGCGGCTGGTCGGCGAATGTGCAAGCGACCTGGAATCACTTTTGAATGAGGCAGTGGCTGATGCGGTCTGGTTCGCGCATGCCGCTGGGGCGGAGAAGGTCTTTGGGGACGGTCACGCCTCCGAGCGCATCATCGCCCATCTGCTGAAATCTTAACTTATGCTGAATCGTCCTTTGAACCGAATCCAAGCCAGCGTTTCCCTCGATCTGGACAACCAATGGGCCTACATGAAGACCCAGGGGCTGGACGGGTGGCAGGATTTCCCCAGCTATCTGGACTTAGTCACCCCACGTATCCTGGATACAATGCGCCGGGCCGGGTTGCGCATCACTGTGTTTGTGGTGGGAAAGGATGCTTCTTTGAAAAAGAACCATGCAGCGCTGCAAAGCCTGACTGAGGAGGGGCATGAAATCGCTAATCACAGCCACATGCATGAGCCGTGGCTGCACCTGTATAATGAAAAGGAACTGGAGGCGGAATTTGATCAGTCAGAAGAGGCCATCTTTGAGGCGACTGGACAGCGTGCGCGAGGGTTTCGCGGACCGGGATTTAGCACTTCAGCGGCGGTGCGCGATCTGCTGATCCGCCGTGGTTACCGATATGATGCCAGCCTTTTCCCGACAGTGATGGGGCCGGTGGCGAGAGCTTATTTTTTCTTTACCTCCCAATTGTCGCCTGAGGAGAAAGCGAAGCGCAAAGGTCTCTACGGCAATTTTTCGAATGCCTTCTCGCCGTTGACACCATACCAAATCCAGCCGGGCTTGCTGGAGATACCGGTCACTACGATGCCGGTTTTCCGCACACCGGTCCATCTGAGCTATCTGCTTTTCCTCGCCCAGTATTCGATGCCTCTGGCAAGGGCCTATTGGGATATGGCGGTGGGGCTTTGCCGACTGACGGATGTGGCTCCGTCCCTGCTGCTGCACCCGACGGATTTCCTCGATGCGACTGATGTGCCTGCGCTTGGGTTTTTCCCTGCCATGAAGGTGCCTGCGGAGAAGAAGATCGAGCTGGTCCGGCATGCGCTGAGCAGTTTGCGCAGTCATTGGGGGACCGCAACGATGGGGCAGGTGGCGCATGATCTCACTGCACCGGTGCATCCCGACCCAATGAAAACGGAAACGCCCAAATTTAATCTCCAACCTAACCGCATATGAAACGCATTGCATCGGTGGCTATTGTGCTGCCTGCCTTCAATGAAGAAAAAGATCTGCCTGCTCTGCTGGCGCGAATCAAAGAAACGCTCTCCGGGCAGGACTTTCGCTACGAGGTGATCGTGGTGGATGATGGCTCCAAAGACCGCACGGCTGAGATCGCGAAGGAAGGTGCCAAGGACATGCCGCTGACCCTCATCCAGCATGAAGCAAATAAAGGGCTGGGAATGGGAATACAGACCGGCCTGTCCGCAGCGATGAAAGTGGCGGATGCAGTGGTGGTGATGGATTCCGATAATACGCATGACCCTATCTATGTGATGGAGATGGTGCGTGAGTTGGAAACGAAAGACGTGCAATTGGTCATCGCCTCCCGCTATCAGACGGGAAGTGTGATCGTGGGACTTTCGGCTTTCCGAAAGGGACTTAGCCTGGGCTGTTTTCTATTGATGAAAACCCTGGTTCCTTTCAACAATGTGCGGGATTATTCCACGGGGTTTCGGGCTTATGACAGTGGCCTGCTGAAGCGTATGGCGACCGTCTATGGAGAAGACAAACTGGTGGAGGAAAGTGGCTTCGTTTGCATGCTGGAGGTATTGCTCAAGCTGCGTGCCATCGGTGCAAAAGCCACGGAGATCCCCTACACGCTGCGGTATGACCTGAAGGCTGGGGTGAGCAAGCTGCGCATCTGGAGAACGCTGAAGCGCTACCTTATCGTAGTGAACCGGTATCGGTCCAAAAGGCCGGATGCAGCTACTGCCGTGGCCATGACGGCCAAGCAGGCGGGTGCTTGAAGTGTTCTTGTTTTCATTTATGCAATCTGTTCCGAGTTCCAAGCTGCCGCATGTTCTTATCCTGGGAGCAGGCATCAGCGGCCTGGTGGGTGCGCTGAGGCTGGCTGAAAAAGGCCACCCGGTGACCTTGGTGGAAGGCTCTGACCAATTGGGTGGGCTGGGTACATTTTTCCAGCACGATGGGCGGACGTTTGAAAAATTTTATCACTGCATGCTGCCCAGCGACGGGCCGTTGCTGGAGGTGATGGAGACGCTGGGCCTAACCAAAGATATTTATTGGCGGCCGAGCTCTTTTGCCTATGCGGGCGGTGGCAGCATTTATCCGCTGAATACGCCGGTGGATCTGCTGCGTTTTGGACCGCTGCCATTCATGGATCGCATCCGGGTGGGGATTACAGGGGCCTGGGGACGGGTATGCTCTGACAAGGGGCTGGATGAAATCACGACGGCTCAATGGTTGCAGGGGCTTTCCGGCAAGCGGGCTTTCAGCACCTTCTGGCAACCCATGCTAGAGGCTAAATTTGGAGACCGGTTTCAGGATGTGCCGGCACTATGGTTTTGGACCCGCTTTAATCGGGAGAAAGGCGAGAGCAAGGGGGAGGTGAAGGGTTATGTGAGAGGTGGCTATAAGCGTATCACGGACACCTTTGCGACGCGGCTGAAGGCGCTGGGGGTGACCCTGCGAATGAATGAAAAGATCCATAAAATCGACCTGGATGCCACCGGGCATCCTTTTGTGGAAACGGATACCGGAGAGCTGCGGGCGGAGCAGATGCTGATCACGCTGCCATGGCCAACACTGCAAACTCTGGCCACGGACGCTTTTAAACAACGGGCGGATGTACCGGACTGGAACATCGATTTTCAGGGGGTGATCAATCATGTGCTGTTTCTGAAGCGACCACTGACGAAGCATTACTGGCTGGCCACGCCTGAGCGGGAGCATCCTTTTGACGGAGTGGTGGAGACCTCCACGCTGACGGACGAGGCGGATCGTGGGCAGGGAAGGCACGTTGTTTATCTGACAAAGTATGTCCACCGCACGGATCCCCGGTTTAACCAGCCGGAAGAGGAGATTAAAACATCATGGTTCGCTGCATTGCAGAAAATTTTCCCTGATCTGCGGCAGGATGAACTGGAGGCTGATTATCTATTCCGGGCACCCTTCGTGGAGCCTGTTTACACACGGGGCTTTCTCAAAAAGAGGCCGCCTGAAGTGCTGATTCCTGGGAAGGTAGCCCTGGCCACGACGGCTCAGGTTTATCCTGTGGTGACCTCCTGGAATGGCAGTGTCATCCAGGCGGAGAAGACTTTGGGGGCGATGTAGAGTGAAGGCGGGTCCGTGCAATTGGGCGCAAAGAGCATTCTATGACTTGCCCCGGCGCGAGTCCCGCGTTGAATGAGTCTGCCTGCCGACCTCACTTCTTGCCTGATGCATATCGCCGACATTCTTGCCAACCAGCGCCCGACGCTGTCCTTTGAATTTTTTCCACCTAAAACGGCGGAGGCTTCGGAGGCTCTGTATCAGACCATTGGAGAACTGGAAGCATACAAACCTTCGTTTGTGAGCGTGACATACGGAGCTGGTGGCTCCACGCGGGAGCTGACGCATGACTTGGTGGTGCGCATCAAAAAGACGACCACGCTGGATCCGGTGCCGCATCTGACCTGTGTTTGTCACAATGAGGCGGATATTGCTTCCATCCTGGAACGGTACGCGGAGGCCGGAGTGAGCAATATTCTGGCACTGGGAGGCGATCCGCCGCGCAATTTGGAAGGATATGAACGGAAGAACGATGCCTTTCAGCATGCAGTGGACCTGGTGAGCTTCATCACCAAATTTAACAACAGCCACGCGCACCCGGACCGACGGGGATTTGGCATTGGTGTGGCAGGGTTTCCTGAAGGCCATCCATCGACGCCGAACCGTATGCTGGAGATGGATTATCTAAAAGCCAAGGTGGATGCCGGGGCGGACTACATCTGCACCCAATTGTTTTTTGATAATCACGACTTCTTTGATTTCCGTGACCGCTGCAAGCTGGCTGGCATTCATATCCCCATCATTGCAGGCATCATGCCGATCACGAGTGCAAGCGGCATGCGGCGTATGGCGGAGCTGGCTGCGGGTGCACGCTACCCGGCCAAGCTGATGCGGGCTATTCAGCGTTGTGGTGGCGACGAGGAGGCGGTGCAGCGGGTGGGCGTACATTACGCTACGGAGCAATGCCGCGACCTGCTGGAGCATGGCGTGGATGGCATCCATTTTTATACACTCAACAAATTTCAGGCTACTCGCGAAATCTATGCCAGCCTGGGTATTCGTGATTCTTCCGCAGTCCGCCCGTCATGAGTGCAGAATCCCCTCTCATTGTCGCCATCGAAGGTGGTGGCACCAAATTTGTCTGTGGCATCGGCACGGGACCGCATCAAATTTTGGACACAGTGCGCATCGATACGACGACGCCTAACGAGACATTGGAACATGTCAGTCACTGGATTTCCAAGATGAAGGTCACGCATGGGCCTATCGCGGCTATTGGCCTGGGCACCTTTGGGCCAGTGGATCTCAATCGCGAAAGTGAAACCTATGGCTTCATCACGACCACGCCCAAGCCGCATTGGCAGCAGACGGATGTGGTGAAGTTTTTCAAGCATCGTTTCAAGGTGCCTGTCGGCTTTGATACGGATGTGAATGCGGCCGTATTGGCCGAGTATCTCTGGGGTGCAGGGCAGGGGATGGATCCGCTGATTTACATCACCGTTGGGACGGGTGTCGGTGGTGGAGTCTTAGTGAACGGGCAGCTTTTGCACGGACTTCTCCATCCTGAAGTGGGGCATCTCATTGTGCCGCCGCCGCATAACAGCCTGGCCATTCAACGAGAAGGACAGTGCCCGTATCATAAGAGTTGTGTAGAAGGTTATGTCTCCGGGCCGTCCATTGCGAAACGCTGGGGCGTGAAGGCAGATGCGCTGCCGCCGGATCACCCGGCCTGGGAAGAGGTGGCTGATGTGATGGGCTATGCGCTCATGAATATGACGCTGACGCTGTCCCCGAAGCGCATTATCCTGGGCGGTGGTGTGATGCAACAGCCACATCTCATCCCGCTGATTCAGGGCAAGCTGATGCAGCACATGAACGGTTATTTAGCCGTGCCTCAGTTGAGCCATGACATTGAGCATTTCCTCGTGACGCCGGGTCTGGGGACGCGCTCTGGTTTGTTAGGCGCGCTGGCGCTAGGTCGCATGACTTTGGACGGACCAGCCTGAATACGTGCTGAGGCAATGGAGGCAGGTGGCTGTAGTTATCGTGCCGCTACCTCGTCCTTGGTATAATTTGATCAAGGATTGGTCCATTTTGACTCTAACGTGTGACATTGAGTCAAAGCGGTCATGCTGGCGTAATACTTGGGTATAACGCCCGTATCCCCTGCGATGATTTTAGTGCGCCTTCACGTCATTTTGAGTTTGATCGCCCTTCACGGTAGCCTCTTCGGCGCCAGTACGGGGAAGGTCATCTTCAATCAAGACATCCGTCCGATCCTGGCGGATGCCTGCTTTCACTGCCACGGTCCTGATCCAGGGACGCGTAAAGCGGGTCTGCGACTGGATACGGAGGCTGGATTTTTTACTGCCAAAGAAGGTGAGACGCCGACGGTACTCAAGGGTAAGCCTGAAGAGAGTCCATTGTATCAGAGGCTGCTATCCAAGGATGAAGAGGAAATCATGCCGCCACCGGATTCGCACAAGGAGCTGAAGCCTGAGCAGATCGCCAAGATCAAAGCATGGATCGAAGAAGGTGCGCCTTGGCAGCCGCATTGGTCGCTGATGAAGCCTGAGCGGGCACCGGAGCCGGAGGTTAAAAACAGCGCATGGGTGAAGACTCCTGTGGACCGTTTTGTGCTGGCCAAACTGGAGAATACCGGGCTGCAACCTGCCCCTGAGGCGGAGGCTGCCGCTTTGATCCGCCGGGTGAGCTTGGACCTGACCGGGCTGCCGCCGTCACCAGAACTGGTGCAGCGGTATATCCAGAAGGCGGAAGGCAAGCGACTTCCAGATGTGGCTTATAATGAGCTGGTGGATGAGCTGTTGAAGTCGCCACAGTATGGGGAGCATCGCGCGCGCTACTGGCTGGATGCGGCGCGGTATGCTGACACTCATGGGCTGCATTTTGACAAGCCTCGCGAAATGTATCCTTACCGGGACTGGGTGGTGAAGTCATTCAACCGCAATCAGCCCTTTGATGAGTTCACTGTGGAACAGATCGCCGGGGACCTGCTGCAGAAACCGTCAGAGGAGCAGCTCATTGCGACGGGTTTTCAGCGCTGCAACATCACCACCAATGAAGGGGGTACAATTGATGAGGAAAATTTGGCCAATTACGCGGCGGACCGTGTGCAGACGCTAGGCTGGGTTTACATGGGACTGACGACGAACTGCTCTCAGTGCCATGACCACAAGTTTGATCCTATTTCTCAACGCGACTACTACTCATTGGCTGCCTTTTTCCGCAACACCACTCAGAAGCCAAAGGACGGCAATGTGAAGGATGGCAATGGCCCCATCCTGGTTCTGCCGAGTGATCAGGACCGGCCACGCTGGAATGCACTGCCAGCGGAAATCGCAGCCAGCAAGGTGCAACTGGAGGAGAATCGCAAGCTGGCGACGGGCGAATTTGATCAATGGCTAACGACGGCCAAGCCGGAAGATTTGGATGATGATGTGCCAGCTAAGGGCATGGTGGTTCATCTGCCGCTAAATGAAGGTATGGGCAGCGAGGTTGCGGTGATGGGCGGAGCCACAAAAACATTGAAGACCAAGGGCGAGATATCCTGGAAGCCGGATGGCAAGATCGGCCCGGCACCGGTGATGAAGACCGACAGTACCTTTGAGATCGGGGATGTGGGTGACTTTGAAAAGGACCAAGCCTTTAGCTACGGTGGCTGGGTGCGTGCAAGCAAGGTGGGCCAGAGCGGCGGCATCATTTCGCGTATGGATGTGAAGGGCGGCTATCGAGGCTGGGACTTGCTCCAAGGCGACAACAAATACGCTGTCCACATCGTCAGTGAGTGGCCAAAAGATGCGCTGAAAGTGAGCACACGCAAACCGAGCATTCGGCCTGGCGTTTGGCAGCATGTTTATGTGACCTATGATGGCAAAGGCAAGGCACAAGGAGTGAAGCTCTATGTCGATGGTGTCGCCCAGGAATTGAATATTGAAAACAATACTCTCACAGGCAGCATCCGGACCACGATGCCAATGCGGATCGGCCAGCGCGGCACGGGGGGTGTTTTCAACGAAGGTTCCGTGCAGGATGTGCGAATCTATGATCGCCAGCTCGCTGCGACGGAAATTCAGACCCTTTCAAAAGTGGGGCCACTAAAGTTGATGCTGGCTGCGACCAAACGCGGAGCCAAGCAGAAAGAGGCTTTGCTTCAGCACTACCTGGTGACCCGTCATTCGGGCTATCAAACGGCTAACAAACTGTCTGGCAAGCTTGATGCGGAGCTGGCTGCCATCAAGGCCCGCAGCCCGATGACTCACATTCAGGAAGAGAAAATGGACACGCAGCCGATGGCCAACATTTTGATGCGCGGCCAATATGACCAGCTCGGGGAAGAGGTCGAGGCTGCACCTCCGATGGCGCTGGGCGCTTTACCTGAAGGCGCACCCAAGAACCGCCTGGGTCTAGCGCAATGGGTGGTGGATGAGGCCAATCCGCTGACAGCCCGCGTGACGGTGAATCGTATGTGGCAGGAGCTATTCGGACGCGGCATTGTGATCACGAGTGAGGATTTCGGCATCATGGGCAGCCCGCCTACCCACCCTGAACTGCTCGACTGGCTGGCGGTGGAGTTCCGTGAAAGCGGCTGGGATGTGAAGCGCTTCTATAAGATGCTAGTGACCTCCGCCGCTTATCGCCAGGCAGCGCTCATCACCCAGGAGAAGATTGACAAAGATCGCGACAATGCCCTTCTCAGCCGAGGTCCGCGCTTCCGAATGGATGCGGAAATGATCCGTGATTATGCCCTGGCTGCCAGCAGCTCTCTTTCTCCAAAAATGGGCGGTCCAGGCACCCTTCCTTACCAGCCAGAAAACGTCTGGGAAGTCGTGGGCATGGGGACTGAAAAGTATGTGCAGGATCAGGGTGAAAACCTCTATCGCCGGACTTTGTATAACTTTTGGAAACGCATGGCCCCGCCTGCGAACATGGACGTCTTCAACGCTCCGAGCCGGGAGGTGAGTTGTGTGCGCCGGGACCGCACCAACACTCCTTTGCAGGCACTGGTGGTGATGAATGACCCGCAGTTTATTGAGGCCTCACGTAACCTCGCCCAGCAGGCATTGAAAAGTGGTGGTGATGATGGGCAAAAGCTGGGCGCTATCTCTCAGCGCCTCCTTTGCCGCCCACTGAGCCAGCAAGAGGCTGCCATTTTGCAGGATGGGCTGGCCGACCTGCGTGCGCATTATCAGGCTACTCCTGCCGACGCCACAGCCCTCATCACCGTGGGTGAAACCAAGCCGGATGCGGCGCTGAATCCAACTGAACTTGCAGCCTGGACCATGGTGTCCAGTCAGGTGATGAACCTGGACGAAGTTTTAAACAAGTAATTTTTTTTGCGACACCGATCATGAGCATTCTCAACGAATGGAACACCTTTGAAACACGCCGCCAGTTTTTCTCGCGAGGAAAAAATGCGCTGGGCGCGGCGGCTCTCACCTCTTTGTTAGGCGAGGGGATGACTGGCTCAGCCAAGGCGGCCATCGGCAGTGTGGCGCCGCATTGGGCACCGAAGGCCAAGCGGGTCATTTACCTGCACATGGTCGGCGGGCCTTCGCAGATGGATCTGTTTGATTACAAGCCGGTGATGAAACAATGGTATGACAAGGACCTGCCGGAGAGCATTCGCAAGGGGCAGCGCCTCACCACGATGACCAGCGGCCAGGCGCGCTTTCCCATTGCTCCATCGGTCTATAATTTTGCCCAGTACGGGAAGTGCGGCATGTGGATGAACTCGGACTTGCTGCCGAACCTTTCCAAAAATGCGGATGACATCTGCTGGATGCGCTCTCTGCATACGGAGGCGATCAACCATGAGCCTGCCATCTGTGCCATGCAGACGGGTAACCAGATTACCGGGCGTCCGTGTCTGGGCTCCTGGGCCTCGTATGGGCTGGGGTCAGTCAATGCGAACCTGCCGAACTTTGTGGTGCTGATTGCCACGCCAACGAACCGCGAACAAGAGCAGGCGATCTCCTCTCGCTTGTGGTCTAGCGGATATCTGCCTGGCGAACACGCGGGCGTCTCCTTCCGCAGCAAGGGGGATCCCATCCTTTTCATCAACAACCCGCCCGGCGTGCCTAACAGTGTACGCAAACGGACCATCGAAGGGCTCAATGCGCTGAATGAACTGAACTACCAGCAGGTGGGTGATCCTGAAACGCATACCCGCATTCAGCAGTATGAAATGGCCTTCCGCATGCAGGCAAGTGTGCCGGAACTGACGGACATCACTAAAGAGCCTGACCACATCTTTAAGATGTATGGTGAGGAAGCGAAGAAGCCGGGGACTTTTGCGAATGGTGTGCTAATGGCGCGGCGTCTGGCGGAGCGTGGTGTGCGCTTCACGCAGATTTACCTGAACAACTGGGACCACCACCGCAATGTCACTGGCCGCATGCCTAGCCAGTGCAAAGACATCGACCAGCCATGCCATGCCTTGATCGAAGATCTCAAACAGCGTGGCATGTTTGAGGATACGCTCATTATCTGGGGCGGAGAATTCGGGCGCACCATCTATAGCCAGGGTGGCCTGACCCAGGACAATTATGGACGTGACCATCACCCGCGCTGCTTCACCATGTGGATGGCCGGAGGCGGCTCCAAAGGTGGTGAGATCTATGGTGAAACGGATGATTTCAGCTACAACATCGTCAAGGATCCTCTGCACATCCGGGACTTCCACGCGACTGTTCTGCATTTGCTGGGCTATAACAGTGACCGCTTCACTTATAAGTTCCAGGGCTTGGATCAGAAACTGACCGGGGTGGAGGCTGCAAAGGTGGTGAAGGCACTGATTGCCTAAAAAAAAAAAGGCAGTGTCCTCTCGCGAGCGACACTGCCTCTTGGATGAGCATTTGGACAATTTTATTTTACGCCCATGACTTCCTTCAAGTAGCTGATGCTCTTGCGGGCGATGTTTTCCGGGCCTGGGGTGTAATCGAAGACTTCGACGGAGAGGTAACCTTGGTAATCCACCTCCCGCAGTGCGCCGATGATGGGTTCGAACTTCACTTCGCCCATGCCTGGGCCGAGGAGATTTGGATCATTGGCATGAAAGTGGACGAACCAGTCCTTGCTGTCCCGAATGATGTCCGGGATGGATTTGGCCTCATCGCTCATGGCTTTCACGTCCAGGTGAAGTTTGCAACTGGGGTGGTCCACCATCTGGCAAAGGCGGATGGTTTCCTCAGCCGTATTCAGGAAGTTGGTCTCTCTTTTACCCAAAGGCTCCATGGCGATGACGACGCCGTATTTGCCTGCCTCTTCAGCTACGGCGCGCACGGATTCAGCGGCGCGTTTGAAGGCGTCTTCATATTCCCATTCAGGCAGGATGTTGCGGGCTTTCGGGCTGCCCCAGACCATGATGCGGCCGCCTGTGGTGGCGCAAAAGCGGGCGAGATGCTGACCAAATTTTGCAGTCTCTTTGCGCTGAAGGGCGTCTGGTGTGGTGATGTGAAACCAAGCTGGCTTGGTGAGCAACCAGTGCAGCCCCAGGATCTCCAGCCCGAAGGAAGAGGCAATGTGGCTGAGGCGCAGGGCATCGGCTTCCGTGAGATCGCGCGGATCCTCTTTCAGGGTGAAAGGTGCCAGCTCCAAGGCGTGATAGCCTGCGGCGGCGGCATCTTCACACACTTTCTCAAAAGGCCAGTTGGGGTAGGTTTCGTTACAAATCGCAAAGCGCATAGGGAATGCAGATTCGGGTGCGTGCAGGCAGGCGTCAACCCTGCTTTTACTCTCCGAGGTGCGAAGACAATTGCTCGATGGCTTTAGCGATGCGTTCTTTGGCTGTCAATTTTTCCAGCCAGGCAGAGGGTATGCCCTCAATGCCATGGGCTGCACCCAGCCAGGCACCGATCATGCTGGCACGCCCTGCATTGTCCCCGCCTGCACGCAGGGTATTCAGCACCGCGTCTTCAAAGGAATCTTGGTGACGCCAAGCTGCGTGCAGCGCTGAAGGGAAGCTCTGTGGCAGCGGGCAGCTCTGGCCAAACCGGCCGGTTGCGGTGATGACATCCATCTCCCGCAGCATGTAGGCAAACTCAAAATAATCTGAGCCGTCACAACTGACTTCGCGGGACTTGCGGGTCAGCTCAAAGGCTTCGCGAAATGGGGTGCCGCGCAAGAGGGTGCGTAGCAGCATGCCGTGAGCGGTGGCGCATGCGACGGCCGTTGGATGATTTTGCGTGACGTGGGTGAGCCGACGAATGGCATCAGCCACCAGTGTGAAGTCATCTCTTTGATAAGAGACAACAACAGGGGCTAGACGGCTAACCGTGGCGAGTTGGTCATCATCTGCGCCATTTTGAAAATTGCCGGGCTGCTTCTGCAAGTGCTCCAGGGTTTCGCGGGTGGAATGATCCTTGTAACTACGGCAGTTAGGGCCAGTGAAATAACTCTCAAACCGCATGCCGAAATCGTTTTCACGAAAACGTCCGCCACACGCGGCCACGGACTCCAGCAAAAGCAATGCAGTATCGCCGTAATGAGTCTGGTCCCCGGGCTGCTTGCCTTCATGATAATGGCCCGTCTTGGGTTTTTCAAAACCATGGATGCCTTTCGGGAATTTTTTTGAGAGATCCTCCAGATCATAGATCCAATGCGTGCCCAGGGCGGCAGCATCGGCGACAAATTGTCCCCACAGGGCACCTTGAAAACGGGACGTGGTAGAGATCACAATCCTGTCCTTTGCCCTATATCGGACGGGAGGGCAAGTGCGGACGTGCGAATGTTTGGCCTTCAATCCCTGGCCAGAGTCACACGGATCGCGCAATGTTTGTAACTGGGCTGCCGACTGTGGGGATCCATAGCCCAGTGAGTGAGTTGGTTGACCCTGGCGTCATGCATGGGAAGGAAGGCCTGTCCTCGTCTGACTCCTGGGGTAAGCCGGGCCCTGGTCTTTAAACTGGCACGCCTGGATGTGACGATAACGAAATCGTTGTCACGGATCTGAAGAGAGGTCGCATCTTCCGGGTGCATCTCGATGAATAGTTCGTTAGGTGCAAGAATGCGAAGAACTTTGGACTTGGATGTCCGTGATTCAGTATGCCATTGGGCGCTGGATCCACGACCGGTGAGGAGCACGAAAGGATACTCGGCGTCAGTTGGCTCAGCGGGCGTTTCCGGTGGATCAAAGATGAATCGGGCGCGCTGATCCGGTGTGAAAAAGAGTCCATCGGCAAACAAACGTCGCTCTGTTTGAAAAGCAGGGGGGGTATCAGGATTGTGCGCACCAGCATCGCTTTGCTGTTTCAGCGGCCACTGAACACCGCCACGAGATTCCAGCATAGTGTAGTCTTGAATGCCGGTGATGTCACATGGCTGTCCCTGGGTGCAGCGTTTCATCACCTGAAACACAGCTTCAGGCGAGATCCATTCTGCAAACATGTCGCCCAGACCCCAGGTTTGGGCGATGAGACGGAAGATTCGAAAGTCGCTCAGCGCCTGGCCGGGAGCACGTCTGACTTGCCGACTGAGTCCGATGCGGCGCTCAGAATTGATGAAGGTCCCTTCTTTTTCACCCCATGCGGCGGCAGGCAGGAAGAGGTGCGCACGCTGTGCGGTCTCTGTGGTGGCATACATGTCCTGCACGACGAAGAAATCGAGTTTTCCCAGAAGGGCATTAAAGCGGTTTTGATTAATCCAGGAGTGGCTGGGGTTGGTGGCGATGATCCAGAGAGCTTTGATTTTGCCAGACTCGATGCCTTCCAGGATCTGGTCGTAAGCCAGGCTGGGCTGATCTGGAATGGTCTCCACCGGAAAGCCCATGGCGGCGGCGATTTTTCCGCGATGCTCGGCATTTTTGAAATCATGACCACCCATTAGATTGGTGGTGTTCGAGAACAGGCGGGAGCCCATGGCATTGCACTGTCCAGTGATGGAATTGGCACCGGTTCCAGGTTTGCCGATGTTGCCCGTCATGAGTGCCAGATTGATGATGGCCTGGGCTGCGCGGGTGGCCTGGTGGCTTTGGTTGACCCCCATGGTCCACCAGAACGAGACGCGCGGGGTGCCTTTTCTTATCGTATCAGCAAAGTGCTGTAACTGCTCCATGCTCAGGCCTGTTTCGGCGGCTACATGCTCTGGGGTATAGGTTTGTATGAAGGCGGCAAACTCTTCGAAGCCGGTGGTGTGGTCGGTTACAAAGGGGGTATCCACAGCGCCATCCCGGATGAGCAAATGGGCGATGCCGTATAGCAAAGTGAGGTCACTCTTGGGCTTGATGGCGTAGTGTTGAGTCGCCGCCATGGCCGTCTCCGTCGTGCGTGGATCCACGACGATGATTTCCGGCTGGCGCTTGTTGCGAAGCACACGCTGCCACATGATGGGGTGCGCGATGCATGGATTCGCCCCGATGAAGACGAGGACGTCACTCTCCTCGAAATCGGCATAGGTGAAGGGCGGGGCATCAAAACCGAAGCTTTCTTTATACGCGGTCACCGCCGTGGCCATGCACTGGCGGGTATTGCCATCGCCATGAATCATGCCCATGCCAAACTTGGCCAGGGAGCCGAGGAAGGCCATCTCCTCACACATGATCTGTCCGGTGCTGATGAAGGCGGTGGACTCTGGCCCGTGCTGAGCCATGACGGCTTTCATCCGCTTGCAAAAGATCTGCATGGCGTTTGGCCAGTCCACGGGTTGGCCATTGAACAAGGGGGTGGTGGCACGGTCCGGCGCATCCAGTGGCGTTAATGCTTCCCAGCCTTTGGGGCAGGCTGTGCCAAGGTTAACGGGGTAATCTGGATCTGGGGTGGCATTGATGGCGATGCCATCCTTGAGGTGCAGTTTTAAACCGCAGCCAGTCGAGCAGAATCCGCAGATGGATTTGGCTGTGCCATTGGGCTGCAGACGAAGCGGAAGCTGCCCGAGACCGAAGCGTGATGGCTCACGAACAAGGTCCGTTGTCAGCGGTCCGGTCCATTCACGAAAGGTGGGGGCGGGCAGGGTGATCATGATCAGTTTCCAGGCATCTTGGAACCCGAGGCAGCCGTGAAGAAATAAAGGCGCTCAATGATCTGGCTGGTAAAGGTCAGCGAAACGGAAAGGGTGAATAAAATGGGGGTGGCAAGACCGCTTAGAATCATGACGGGGATGATGAAGCCGGTGGCCGCAAGCAGTAGGCGACGGGCTTCAAGGGGCTTTGAATGAAGTTCATCCAGAATGCGTGCTGATTTATGCCAGGGACTGCTTTCATTGGTCAAGGCTTGAGCGTTTTGATTCAGTTCAAAGAGTGAAACGATCCATCGCATAACCAGTGTGCTGCTGATGGCCACGAACATGATCTTCACATCCAGCCAACACCAGACGATGCCGGTCAAGCCTGCGCCGAGAAGCAGCATAGTGCCCAAAAATTTACCTGCGGTGAGTTTAAACGACCAGTAGGGACGTCGGGTGTCCACATACACCATGATTGAAGTGAGGACGGCCAGGATGCCGATGAATGCGGTGCCAGTGACGGCCAATTTTAAGAGATGCAGATCTCCCCACCACCAGGCGGCCATCACCGAAGATGCTGCACCGATGAAGCCGCCAAAAGCCAAGATCTCCCGTGAAAGCCAGGATTTCCTCCAGCCCATGAATGCACGCCATGCTTTCAAAGGCTGGCCGAGATGGAGGACGCTAAGCTGGATGCCCATGAAGCCAACAAAGAAAGCCACGGCGCTGGTGATACCAGCCTGCTGCAAGGTGAGTGCATCCATCCACAAGGCAACTGCACAGGCGATGAAGGCTCCGGTACTCATCTGTGTCATCACCAGCATCCATGAAAGCGGTGCATGTGAATGATCCCGCTCCAGACGGCTGGCATCTGCTGCGTGTGCATGGGCTGGTAGCGGACGTTTGCTGACGTAGCGAGTGGAGGGGCGAGTGTAGCTGCTTTCGAAGGCCCCGCTAATGATGCTGCCGTGACTTGAGATATCGACAGTTCTTACCGCTACAATTTTAATAGCTTCATTAGGACAGGCCTGCACACAGGCTGGTGCTTCGCCTTCCGCCAGCCGACCGTGACACATGTCACATTTGCGGACGATGCCACGCTTGAGGTTAAACTTGGGCACATCATAGGGGCACTTCAGAATGCAATAGCTACAGCCGATGCATTGATCATCCAAATGTCTGACGATGCCAGTGACGGCATCCTTGTCATAAGCGAGGACCGGGCAGCCATCCGCACAGGCGGGATCAGCGCAGTGATGACAGGCGGTGGTGACTGTCTGTAAATAAGGCTGTTTGCGAGTGCCCACCAGCAAACCCATATCCCGCCAGGATTCATTGTCATCAAGGCCGTTCAGTGAGTGGCAGGCTACGACGCAGGCTTTGCAGCCCGTGCAGGCATCCAGATTGACTTCGAAGGAATATTGCTCACCGGGTTGAGGTTTACTTAATGGGATGAGGTGAGCAAAACGCTTGAACGGAGTGGCTTGATCATAAGCCTCCGAGAAAAGAGTCACCGGGGTTTTTAAGGTCTGCTGCTCTTCTAGCAAGTTTTCCAGCAGGAGAGAATCAAGGATGTTCGATTTATCATGGCCTGTTTCACAAGCAGTCTTTCGACTGCCTGCGAGAGGATCTGCTAAATCAAAAATCATAGATGGCTGAAAGGCTCTTGGTTAGGCCGCTTCGCAGAAGATCTCCTGGAGCTGACCCACTGTGTGGCGGTTGCAGAAGCTGTGGAATGATTCCTCGCCTTCGCGCTTTTGTTGGAAGCCTTTCAGCATGGTCTCAAGGGTGCTGCCCAGAGATTCAAAGGGAACACCGCTAAAGATTTGTCGGCCGATTTTACGGTTCTCACCAAAGCCGCCTCCGACAGTGATGTGATATCCTTCACCGGACTCTGATTTCACTTTGGTGCCGAGCAGGCCGATGTCCCCCATGAAGTGTTGGGCGCAACTGTGGGCACAGCCGGTGAAGTGGATGTTGATCGGCTTGTCCAGTTTCACCCTCTTATCTAAGTACTCCATGATTGCGATGGCATGGCCCTTCGTATCCGTCGCGGCGAATTTGCAATAACGGTTGCCTGTGCAGGCAACAAAACCACTCTTCAAATTTGACTGTTCGCAGGGGAGCCCAAGCTTTCTGAGGGACTTGGCCAAGGTGGCTGCATAAGCGGCTTTGACATTTGGGATGATGAGGTTTTGCCAAACAGTTAGGCGAACTTCACCGGAGCCATAACTTTCGGCCAGATCGGCGACGCGTTCAAGCTGCCGGGCGGTGAGCTGCCCCACGGGCACGCTGGCTCCCACATAAACGAGCCCTTCCTGTTTTTGTGGATAAGTGCCCACATGGGAGTGACCTTGCTGGGAGAAGCTGCGTTTTTCCTGGATGGGCGAAGTCGGTGCGAGGCGGGTGAGTTTAAACGGCAGCAGTTTTTCCGTTTCTGCCATAACTCCCTCCAGGCCCATGCCTTCAATGACATATTTGAAACGGGCCTTTTTCCGGTTGGTGCGGTCGCCATGTTTGATGAAGACGCGCAGCAGAGCCACCATGACATCATTGAGTTGCTCTGGCTTGACGATGACACCCCAGTCACTGGCGAAGGTTTGGTGTCCGGTGACGCCGCCCAGAGCGATGCGGAAGTAGATGCCTGGCTCGATGCCATCGCCATCATCAAGAATGCGGACTGCACTGGCACCGATGTCATTGGTATCCTCCACGGCACTGATCAAACCGCCGCCATCGTAGGCGATGTTGAACTTGCGAGGAAGATCATAAAACTCTTTTGAAGCGATGATGAGCGTAGCCAGTTCATTCACCAAAGGTCGCACATCGATGAGCTCATGCGGATCATAACCCGCACAAGGATTCATCGTGATATTGCGGATGTTATCTGCGCCAGCACCTTTGGAATGCAGGCCGCAAGACTGGATGCGCCGCAGAACTTCGGGGCAGTTTTTTGGCTCGATGAGGCGAATTTGGAAATTGTTCCGCGTCGTAATCTGGATGTAACCTGTTGTTAGGTCGCTGGCGATGGCCGCGAGTTCACGCAGTTGATAGCTTTTCACCACGCCGCCGGGGATGCGCAGTCGGCACATGTAACCGTCTTTGACAGGATTGAGCCAGAAAAGGCCATTCCATTTATAGCGGAAGACGGACTCTGGCTCGGGTTTGGCATTCCAGCGTGCATCCATGACCAGTTGCTCAATGGCATCAAAAGGATGGAGTTCGCGTTTGATGCGTTCTTCTTTAGTTAGGTCTTCAAGGGACGGGCCTTCGGGGATCGGAGCCTTGGCTGCTGGGGGGGAGGATAGATCTCCAAAGCTGATGCCGCCCGCGGAGATACCCGCGAAGAAACCTTCAAGGTAGCGCTGTTGCTCTGGCGAGAAGTCTTTGCCTGGCGAGGATGGGGCGGCAAGGGCAGTCATCATATAAAAGGTGGGGGTGAGGGACAAATTCGACTGAAGAACTCAATACACATCCCGTTGGTAGCGTTTGTTTTTCTTCATGTCGGCGATGTAAGCGGTGGCTTCTTCGGCGCTATTGCCACCGGCGGTCTGGATGATTTCGTGGAGAGCTGCGTCCACATCTTTGGCCATGCGTTTGGCATCACCGCAGACATAAAAATGCGCGCCTTCTTCGAGCCATTGCCAGAACTCTGCTGCGGCTGTGAGCATCCGTGTTTGAACGTACACTTTTTCTTCCTGGTCTCGGGAAAAGGCGGTGTCGAGGCGGCTTAGCACGCCTTTTTGTACCCACTCAATGATCTGATCATGATAGAGGAAGTCGGTGGCGCGGCGCTGGTCTCCAAAGAACAACCAATTTTTCCCGGGTGAGCCGGTAGCTTCACGTTCCTCGAGGAAGGCGCGGAAGGGAGCGATGCCGGTGCCGGGTCCGACCATGATGACGGGTTTAGTACGGTCGGTGGGCAGGCGGAAATGCTTGGCAACGTGGAAGAAGATGCCGGTGGTTTCCCCCAGGGGCAAGCGCTCCGCCAAGAAGGTGCTGGCGACGCCTTTATGGACGATGCCGTGGACTTCATAACGCACGGCTCCGACGCAGAGGTGAACTTCTTCTGGATGTGCCTTGAGGCTGGAGGCGATGGAGTAAAGACGCGGCTGGAGCTTGCGCAGATTGGTGACGAAGTCGGCCACGGATCCTGGATTGCCAGGCGTGATACCGTGCAAATGACGGATGTCATAATGGCTGATCATGGCATCGCGAAGAGAGGCGGTGCCGATGTCTGGCAGAGGGACTTCACAATGGGGATCGAAACCGTGAGCCGAGATGATGGAATCGACCACTTCAGCGCAATTTTTGACATAGACGCCGAGGGCGTCACCGACTTCATAATCGAGGCCGGAACCGGCCAGTGAGAAAGCGATGTGACGGGTGTCCTTGGCACTGCCGGTGGCATTGAGCTCTAGGTTGGCGATGAGTTGTGCCTGGAAGGGATTCTTTTTAGAGTAGCCTGATTCTTCAACGATTTCAGTCGTGATAATGGGGTTTGAAGAGGCTTGCAGTGAAAGGGTGGCGGTGCTTTCCAGAGCCGCAAGGACTGAGGTACTCCAGGTTTTGGCCAGGTCGTCAAACTCCACATCGCAGTCCACTCTTTCCACCACACGTATGGCTCCAAGTTCAGCAAGACGCGCATCAATTTTTTTACCGGCGAGGCAGAAGGTATCTCCATAGTTTTTATCGCCGAGAGCGAGCACACTGTATTTCACTCCGGTCAGAGCCGGGCTGCTGCCGTTTTGATTGATGCTGTCCCAGAAGGACATGGCATTGTCCGGCATGTCGCCTTCACCCCAGGTGCTGGTGATGAGAAGCACATTTTGTTCGCGGACAAGGTCGGCCGGTTGCAACGAGTCGAGGCCTGCTGCGCGCGCAGCAAAGCCCCGGCCCGTTGCTTCCCTGGCCAGCCGCTTGGCCAAACTTTCTGCATTGCCGCTCTGACTGCCAAAAGCAATCAGCAGCGGACACTGGGGTGAGGCAGAGGCCCCTGTCGGGGCGGGGCCGGAGGAAGCTCCACGATTGAGGAGTCCCGCCAAAAAGCCATTGAGCCAGGCTCTTTGCTCTGCTGAAAAAGGGGCAGAATCAGGTATGATCGGTACAGTGTTCATTGGAATGAAAGCGGCTTCTTCCAGAGACAGAGGTTTTTTGCGGCCAATTCAGACGGCGGACTCCTTGGAGGCTGCCTTCATTACATCGGCCAGGAGGGTGTAGGTCTTTGTCCAGGCCTCGGCGACGGCCGGGGTGTAGGCATCACCCAGGCCCTTGCCAAGAGTCCAAAGCAGGGCTCCGGCCACGGTGTCATAGTGCTCGTCCTTTACACCATACCCGACATGCCGCCGTCCTAGCGACTGGACGGCGGGTACGATTTCGTCCAGGTGATCCAGGCCCTTGACGGCGATGGTGATCATCTGCATGAGCTTTTTTCCCTGCTCCTTGATATCGGAGGTGAAGAGCGGACGAAGAGAGGGATCCATCTCAAAGAGACGGTTGTAAAACAATCCGGCGGCGGTCTCTGAGATCGGGATGACCTGGGCCCAGGTTGTTTGGACGAGTACTTTTTGTTCGGGTGTGATCATGGCGGGCTGATTAGGGTGGGATTAAGACAAAGATGGCTCTCTAGTTGGAGACGGTGAGCGGGATGCGGATCACCACGCCGCCCATGACATCACCTTCTTTGAAGTCGGTGCGAGGGGAGTCGTCGTGGTTGTTGTGGCACTTCACGCAGGCTGCGGCGATGGCGATGTCTGGATAGACGGCGGTGAAGTATTTTTTGCCGCCAAGGGTCTCCTCCGTGTAATAGTTCTGGCCCACGTTTTTGACGATGTGCGCCAGGCCTGTCTTTTCAGCATCGGTCTTGGGTGAGTTCTGCTTGTTGATGGGCCATTCGGAGAGCAGGGCATAGGTGAAGCCCTTTTTCTTCTCGGCCACCATTTCTGCGCCCATGCGGAACATCTGAGCGGGCAGCGGCAGGGCTTTGTCATCCTGCCAGTGTTCGCTGGCTTTGATCACCTTTTCTTCGTTTTGCAGGCGGTTGACGACGGCCCGTGTGTAAACGGTGCGGTCAGATTCCATCACTGCGTGCAAGCCGTCGGCCATTTGTTGTGGGGAGATACCGGCGGTGACAGCGGTTTCTGATTTGCCTCCGCAGGAGCTGAGAAGGCCGAGGATTGCTGCGAGTGCCGGGATGTGGAACGTGAATGATTTCATAAGTGTGGGTGGGATGAGGTCATTGTTTTTTGACGGATGATTTCCGGCGGCTGAGCACCATTTCGATGGATTCGATGTGGTGTTCTGGATGTCCGTCAAAATTGGAAGGGCCGAGTTTGGGATCGGCCAAAGAGTCCATGGTGAAGCCGAGACCGTGGCAGTTCATGCACACTCCCCTGGCCATCTTTTCCACCGGGCGCAGATTCATGCTCTGGTTATGCTGTACACTCACCGTGGTGAGGCCGCCCCTGGCATGAGTCTCCCGAGGCATGTGGCATGTGGCGCAGCTCACGCCGCTGCCTGCCGGGGCCTTGCCGCTGATCTCCGCCATCCAGAGCTGATAGTGGGAGGAATTCTTGTAGGCCAGGCTGTGATTGTCGGCATGGCATTGGAGGCAGGATTCTACCGCAGCGCGGCGGGTATCGCTGTCATGCGGGGTGTGGCAGGAGGTGCAAGTGAGGCTCAGGTGAGCGGATTTTTCCTGCATGGGCAGGCGGGCTTGGCCCGGTTGCATCGGGGGCAGCCCCTGGGCTACCCTCATGCCATGCAGCCCTGCGAGAAATCCTTCGTTCTCCTGCTTGTGGCAGTGGGTGCAGGAGTCCATGCCGGGGCTGTCCTGCCACGAATTCTTCGTACCATGGCAGGCCGTGCAGTTGACGGCGGAGGCGGCGTGAGCGGAGGCGGCCCATTCATTGAGGATCCTGGAGGCAGCGGGGCTGCTGACGGGCAGATGACCATCATGCTGGGCAGAGGAGAGGGCCACCGTGGCCGAGGCGGCAATGGAGGCATTTGGGGAAGGAGTGCGCTGCGGCAGGATGGCGTTTAGCAGCTGGGCGGGCCCGGAAGCATGCTTGGCCAGGAAGTCTTCGTACAGGGCGGTGTTGTCGTGATAGTTATGGCAGCCGACATTTGTGCAGGTGGTGAAGCTCAGGCCTTCGTGGGTGGGGCGCTCTTTGGCCACGTCGGCATGGCAATGAAGGCAATAGTCCATGGGCTGCGTCAGGCCCATTTGCGAGGTTGCTTCTGGGCGGTGTTCGATGTGGCAGGTGATGCACTTGTCCGCAGCGATGGTACTCAGGCGGTCCGCATTCCGGGGATCGGCAAACTTGGCCATGGAGTGGGAGTCTTTGGCGGCAGTGAGGGCACCGCCATGGCAGTCTAGGCAGGATTGCTCACGCACGGCACCCCAGGGCTCATGACAGGCCGAACACTTCATTTCGATCTGGTAGTGACCGTGCGTGGTGGGCCCCGGCAGGAAGACTGTGGAGGCTCCGTCATCCTCGCGGAAGCGGCCTGCCAGATAGCTGCTAAGCACAGCGGCGGAACCGATGCCAAGCACCCAGGGCAGTATGGAGGCGGACGTATTCAATAGCGGTAAACGGTGAGGATGTGAAACAGCACCAGCACCACGAGGGGCCAGGTGAGGAGGGCGTGTACGCATGTCCAGCCCATCTGCAGCCAGCGGGCGGAGACAGGGGGCAGGCGATGGGAGAGGGCGATGACCGCGCCTGAAAAAGCGCCTGTCAGCGCCAGGGTCAGCATGTTCAGCATGAGCACTTTATTCAGATTGAATCCCAGGCGGAAGCCGGTGTGGCTGACCAGGACCAGGAGTGAAAGCACCCCCAGAGCGGTGTGCAGGAAGCGCCACAGGCCGTAATCCCCCACACGCACCAGCGCACGCACCCGCTTCCGCAAGGGCAGCAGGAGGGCAAGAAGCACCAGGCCTAACAAAACATACCCAGTCAGCTGCTTCCAAAAACCATTGAGCCAGAGCTGGTCATAGCGGAAGGCCGCCACCGTCCGGCTCAGCGGAATGGGCGGCAGCAGGCTGTGAGCGGCTGTGAACAGGATGGCGATGAGGCAGGTCCACAGTAGCGGTCTGGCCAGGCGTGCAGCGGGTGAGACCGTGCTGCCACAGAGCTGGGCCAGCAAAGGGCGGCAGGAACCGCACACTGTGCCGGCCCCCGTTTCAGCGGAGAGAGCGGCGACCGTCTTGCACCCTGCTTCAAACGCACAGCTTAGACGGCCACGGGTGACACCTGTACATTGGCAGACAGCGGTGGTGGCCGGCCATTGGGTCACCTCTGTGGCGGCAGGTTTCCAAGGAGAGCCGGTTTTGACAAACCGGGTCTGCTCCCAGGAGCGCAAGCGCCGTCTTTGAAGCAAGGCCGTTTGAAGCCTTCCCACATCCTCAGTGCTGCCAAAAAGGCTGACCCCGGACACGCGGCCTTCATCCAGCAGGATCTGCTTCAGCATGCCCTGGCTTTTCCATACCAGGAGACTGCCTTCACCCCGAATGTCGCCGATGGTGACTACATCTGTGCCGGCGAGTTTTAGCCGGACAGGATATTCGCTGGGGATGAAGAGCGAATTGCGCCCGGCCAGCCTTTCTGCGAGCACGCGAGCCATGTCGAATCCAGGGGCTGCAAATCCATAGAAGACCCCGCGTGGCAAGGCACATTCGCCAATGGCAAAAATCGCGGGATCTGAGGATTCCAGTGCTTCATTCACCAGAATGCCGCCACGGGCACCAGTTTGCAGGCCGCAGGCCCGGGCCAGTTCATCGCGCGGCTCTACCCCGGCGGCCATGACGATCATGTCCACCGTGAGGCTGCGCTCATCCCGAAAATGCAATTGCAGAGCATTTCCTGTCTGTGTGATGGCCGTGGTGATGCAACCGGTGAGGACCTTCAGGCCGGTGCTTTTGACGCGATGCTCCAGCATTTGCGAAGCCTCCGCATGAAGCTGCCGACTCATCAGGCCGTGGGCGGCCTCCAGGACATGAGTCTGAACGCCCAGGTCCAGCAGGGCACGGGCTGCTTCCAGGCCTAACAACCCCCCGCCGAGAACTGCGGCGGTCTGCGCTGTGGCAGCCTTCTGCCGGATGGCTGCCAGGTCCGCCAGAGTGCGATAGACATAAACTCCGGGAAGCTCTGCGCCGGGCACCGGCAGGCGACGCGCCGAAGAGCCGGTGGCCAGGATTAAAAAATCGTATTCAAAAATGCGGCCCTGGCGAGTAGTGACCTGCTGATTTTTCCGGTCAATGTGGGCCACCGCATCTCCGAGGGCCAGCTCAATGCCATGCCCGGCATACCATGAAGGTGGGGCCAGTTGTAAATGGGCTTCTCCCTCGATGCCCAGGCCCTGGGTCAGGTGGATGCGGTCATAAGCCGGTACGGGTTCTTCTGCAAGGATGGTCAGATGAAAACCCGGAGGGGCCAGTTTGGTCCACTCCACACAAAAGCGGTGGCTGACCATGCCGTGGCCGATCATAACCAAACGGCGTCCTGATGCCGCAGCCCCGCCCGCCACTGCCTGGGATACAGGCAGCGCGGGAGCTTCAGCGGGCGGGGGTGTTTTCATCTGGCGTGGTTTTTGGTGGTGCGTGTCCGGACGGTAATGGAGGGGTTAGAAATCAATCTGCACCTGAACGTAGCCGAAGTGCGCATTGTCGTCGGCACCGGTATCGGAGAGGTAATCACCGGCGACGTAGAGGCTGTAACCGGCCTGAAAGGCTACATGGGGGTTCAGCTTGTAAATGGCGGTCAGGTCAAACTCCTGGCCACGGAAGCTGCTGGCATCGCGGGCTGCTGCATTCACGGGGCGCACAGCGGTGACGCCGTTCACACGACGCCAGGCGTCGTCGTTGCTGGCATTCCAATAGAGGTGGTAATCCATCATCACCTTCAGCTTGGGAGTGGGGGTGAAGCTGATGTTCAACTGCGGGTTGTGTAAGTTTACCCAGCCGGAGGTGTCCATGTATCCATAGAACAGGTGGTTGGTGGGATAGAGGTTCTGGAAGGTTTCAATATCGCCATCAGCGGGGTCTTGATCACCCGTGGCATAATTGTATTGGAGGCCGACACGCGGCTTCCAGGAATGCTTGAAGTTATACCCGATGCCCCAGTGACCGGCGAAAGCGGTGAGGTCACGGCCACTGACTTTGCCAGTCTGGAAGGCCATTTCAGTCTCATAATCCCAGCCGCCTAGTTTTTGAGGGTCTCCTTTCCACAAGGTGCCTAGGGTCAGAAAGCTGGTCTCACCCAGACGGGGGCCGAAGGTGCCGTTTCCATCGTCGCGCTTGTGCAAGACGTAGAAGTCAGTGGTGGTGTTTATGGGGATCCACTTGCTGCTGAGGTAGATGCCGCTGAAAAGCTCGTTGAGCTGTGTGTCATCATCCAGGAGGGTGGACTGGTTCCACTTGTGATCTCTGAACACAACGGGGCTGCCGCTGAAGAGGTCCAGGGACCAAGTGGGGGCTGCGTAGCGCAGTTTCAGTGCGTCAAAGGCCCGGGCACTGTTCAGCCACTCCAGGGGGCCAATCAAGCGCTGGTCTCCATAGGCGAGGAACTGGCGTCCGACGGTGGCGCTCATGCCTTTTTTCAAATCACCGGCCTGGATGTAGGCCTTCAGCACGTCAAAGGTGTCATCACCTTCCGCACCGAAGACGCCCATCTCATTCGGGCGGCTGCCTCCGATTTCGCGCAAATCCTGGCCCTGGACATAAAGTTTGAGCCAGGGGGTCATGCTGTAGCCAATGCCTAACCGGAAGCGTTGCAGGAGCCAGGAGGCGTCCTGTGGGCCGTTGACATCGCTGTTGAAGTCGAAGTTGTTTTCACGTATTTCAGCACGCATCTTTTCCTGGATGTCCACGGTTATTTTACCGTCGAACAGGGTGATGGGTGCGTAGCCCGGCGGGGGCAGGGGAGCGGGTGTCGCCGGTGGTAGGCTGGGGGTTCCGGCTTGGGCCATGGAGACCGTTGCCAAGAGGAGTGCTAACCTTTTCATTCAGTGTATATGGGAGTTGGATACGTTGTTTGTTCTCGGCTAAGCGGCGGCTGCAGGGAAAGGGAAGGCATGGGCGGCCATTTCGGCGGCCATGTCTGCGGAGGGTTGAAACTCCGGCTCACGGCTGGGGCGGATGTGTGAGCGGTCGTTAAGAAAGGTAATGAGGCGTGCGCGCAGCTCGTAGTAACGTGGGTCTTCCATGATCTCCTTGCGGTTGCGTGGACGCTCGAACGGGATGTTTAAAATGTCGCCCACTTCGGCTTCCGGGCCGTCTGTCATCATGACCACACGGTCAGAAAGGAAGATGGCCTCATCCACATCATGGGTGACCATCAGTGTGGTGATGCGGTTGCGCCTCCAGAGTTCTAGCAGCACTTCTTGAAGCTCATATTTGGTCAGTGAGTCAAGCATGCCAAAGGGCTCGTCCAGGAGGAGCATCATGGGTTGCAAGGCAAAGGCCCGGGCAATGCCCACACGCTGGCGCATCCCCTGGGAAAGCTCGCCGGGATACTTATGCATGGCTTCAACCAGTCCCACGATGCTGAGATAATACTCCGCCACTTGGCGGCGCTCAGCTTTGCTGGCGGTGAAATAGACTTGGTTCACACCGAGCATGACATTTTCAAAAGCAGTCATCCAGGGGAGCAAACAGGGGGACTGGAAAACAATGCCGCGATCAGGCCCTGGTCCGAGGGCCTCTTTGCCCGCTAGAATCATGTTTCCTTTGCTGGCATCACTCAGGCCTGCGACCATCATGAGAACTGTGCTTTTACCGCAGCCGCTATGGCCAATCAGAGTGGCGAATTCGCCTTCTTTCATCTTGAGGTTGAAGTTTTTAACGATCGTGGCCGGACCTTTCGGAGTATCGTAGATCTTCCACAGACGATCCAGCTCAAGCATTTTTGGATTCGGAATACTCATGCTGTCACCTCCACTTCTTCGTTCTTGATTTCGTTGCGGCGTTTCGGCCCTCGGCGGCTGAGAAACTCAAAGCTGTTGGCCTGGCCAAGGTCTTCCGGCAAAATGTCTGGAAGAACGAGCTTGCGGTTAGACTTCACTTTGTTTTTGCCTTTGGATTCCAGCAGTGTGGTGATGAGATGGGCACGTAGTTTTTTGAATTCAGGGTCGTGGTTAATGGCCTTGCGGTCACGTGGTCTGTCCAGGTTCACTGGGATGGATTCGCCTAAAGTTGCCGGTGATGTGGGCAGCAGCGGAATGACGCGATCAGCTACCAAGATGGCTTCATCGGGATCATTGGTAATCCAGACCACCGTGGTTTTGTTATTGAGCCAAATTTCGGCTATTTCATCCTGTAGCGTAGCACGTGTGAGGGCATCCAATGCGCTGAGGGGTTCATCCATCAGCAGCACCTTTGGATTCATGGCCAGAGTGCGTGCGACTGAGACACGTTGCCGCATCCCGCCAGAGAGTTCCTTTGGCAGCTTTTTGGCGGCGGATGTGAGTTTTACCATGCCAATGTATTTGGCCACATGCGCTGCCCGTTGATCCTTGGTCCAGTCTTTGAAAACTTCATCCACAGCGAGGGCGATGTTCTCTTCCACCGTGAGCCAGGGCAGCAGAGAATAGTTTTGGAAAACCAGCCCCCGGTCAGTTCCCGGTTCCGTGATGGGTCTGTCTTCCATCAATGCGACTCCGGTGTCTGGCTTAACCAACCCAGAGATGAGATTGATAAGGGTGGTCTTACCGGTTCCAGAATAACCAACAATGACGACAAACTCTCCTTCCTCGACAGCTAGATTGATGTCCTTCAGGACTTCACTGCGCTGGCCAGGAAGGCCAAACCCTTTTGAGGCGTTTTTGATTTCGATGAGCGGCATATCGAATGAATTTCTCCTGTTAAGCGGTTTTGAAACGGCCTTCGATCAGGCTCATGATCCGGTCCATAAAGTACCCCGTGAGGCCGATGGTAAGAATGCAGAGGATGATGTGCGCGTAGCTGCTGGAGTTATACTGCTGCCAGAGAAAACCACCGACACCAGGCCTACCCGTGAGCATTTCCACGGCGACAATGACGAGCCAGGCGATGCCCAGGCTGAGGCGGAAACCAGTGAACATGTAGGGTAATGTGGCTGGCACGAGCACCTTCCATAGAGTCTTAGCCTTCGAAAGTTTAAGCACTTTAGCGACATTCATGTAGTCCTGAGGAACTGCACGTACCCCCACGGCGGTATTCAACACGGTGGGCCACATGGCGCAGATGGCGATGGTGAAAAGAGCGGCAGCATCAGAGGCACCGAAAAAGGTCCGGCCCGCAGCATCCGTTAGCTTCACATTGCTAAAGAGCACCAGTCCCAAAGGATACCAAGCGAGCGGTGATACCGGACGCAGGACCTGGATGATCAGATCCAGCGCCATCATTGCCCTTTTAGATAATCCAAGAATGAACCCCAGAGGTGTGCCTAAAAGCAGTGCGATCAAGTAACCTTGAGCCACCAGTTTCAGGGACAGCCAGGTAAATCTCAGGATTCCCTGGTCCAGTTCGCCACGCTTGGCCAGCGGTTCAGTCACATACAGTTTGCTGGCAGTCCAAGTTTCTGACGGCGTCGGCAGGTCCTTGGAAATGCCTTCACGTTTAACATCTTCAATCATGTCTCCAAACCCATCATCTTTGGTATATTTGACGGATTTTCCGGCGATGGCATACCACAGGATTCCACATGCCAGGATGGCAATCATGGGCAGCAGAACGTGGTCAAATTTATAGCGTTGAAGCAGGTGCATGGCAGTGGCGGCGGCTTTGGGATAAAATCAGGCTTTCAGACTCTTGACCGCGAATCCTGCGGCGTAGGCCTCGAGGTCGGCTTTGGGATCAAAGGTTACTCCATCGAAAAGAGTCTCAGGCTTTTCGTCGAGACCGGCGTGCGTGTAGCCGATCTCCTTCATCGCTTCCTCATAGATGTCTGTGCGCATCACCTGTTTGGTCACGGCTTCATAGTCCGGTGCTCCGTCCGTGAACCCCCAGCGGCGTAATTGTGTGAGCCACCATTTCGCATATTTTGGCTGCGGGTAGTTACAGTTGCGATCACTGAAAATCATGTAATCGGGATCACGAAACTTACGGCCATCCCCCATGTCATATTTGCCCTGCAGACGAAGCAGCAGGCTCTGCGGTGGACAGTTGATGTAAGTGGCTGCGCTGACGATGTTCGCCTGCTCCTCTCGGTTTTCCATCTTATCCAGCCACACACTGGCTTCGTGCAGCGCTTTGAGCACAGCCTTCACCGTCTTTGGATTTTTATCTGCGAATTCTTCCGTAAAAGCGCAGACCTTTTCTGGGTGATCTTTCCAGATGGCCTGGGTATTGATGGCTGTGAATCCGATGTCTTCTGCAATGGCGCGGGCGTTCCAGGGTTCGCCAACACAAAAGCCGTCCATTTTACCAACCTTCATGTTAGCCACCATTTGGGGAGGTGGCACGGTGATGAGCGAGATGTCAGCACCGCCTCCCATGGCATCTCCAGGATGAATGCCGCCAGCCGCCAGATAGTAGCGCATCCACATGGCATGTGTACCCGGTGGGAAGGTCATGGCAAAGGTCATCGGCGTCCCTGCTGCCTTGGCCTCATCCGCAAAAGGTTTTAGGGCTTTGGGGTCGGCGGCCACTTTGCCTTTAAGGCTATTGGCGAGAGTGATGGCCTGACCGTTGCGATTGAGCAGCCAAGGGATGATCATTGGCTTTTTCGGTGCGCCACCCAGCCCCATGGTGCTGGCGATGGGCATGCCGATGAGCATGTGCGTGGCCTGGAGGTCATTGTTGCTGAGGGAGTCTCGAATAGCTGCCCAACTTGCCCCCTTGGTCACTGTAGATTTGATGCCATACTTTTTGAAAAGCCCCTTCTCATGAGCCAAGACGATGCTGGAGCAATCTGTCAGGGCGATGATACCAAAGTTAAGATCGGGCCGTTCTGGTGAATCATCCGCATAGGCACTGCCCACCCAGCCTTGAGGAAGGCCGGAGAGTAATGTGCCGAGACCAGCGGCCGTAGAGCGCTGCAAAAGGCTACGACGCGAGATAGGGGTGGGGAGGGGTTTCATGCTTGGGCAGGTTTAGCGTTTTGGGTGGATTTGCGCAGGGTTTTGACGGCGGTTTTAGGGGCAGGGGAAAGGAGTGAGTCCGAGGTCCAGCAGGCAGACATGGCCTCCGTAGCTTCGGCTCTTTGAGAGGGAAGAATCAGTCCATGGGTGATGAACTCTTCCAGTAGCCAGCGACCACGTTCGCTGGTGGGCACATTGGCTTCACGGCGATGAAAGATGTGAAAGTTAGCTGCATCCGCAGTCTTGCCAGTGCCCAGGTCAAAAGGACCCACGAGGGATCTGCGCATGATGGCCTCGCCATTGCTAAAGTAACTGCTTTCCGCGAGGATACGGGCCACTTCGGGACGGTTGTCCATCTCATCGCAAAAGGCGCAGGCTTCTTTTAGTGCGGCAGTGATGGCCTGGGCTTGGTCAAGGTGCTGCTCAATGAATGTCTCATTCATCAGCAGGACTTTCTCTGGATGATTCGGGGCGAGGTCCTCGCTGGTGGCGGCTACCCAGCCGATGCCTTTCTCGACAGCGACGGAGTTCCATGGCTCACCCACACAGTATCCATCAATCAGCCCGGCAGCCATATTGGCAGCCATTTGAGTGGGAGGCAGAGCGACAATGCGGACATCCTGATCGGGATTGATTTCCCCCCTGGCCAGCCAGCGGCGAAGAAGAAAATGGTGGGATGCATAGCGGGAGACCATGCCAAAAGTGAGGCGCCGGGAGGTGGTGCTGCGGATCAGTTTCTTCAGACTTGGAGCATCGCGGACGCCACGATTCCACAGGTCACGGCTGAGGGTGATGGCATCTCCATGCAGATTGAAGACGAATGGTGCCACCACCCTGCAAGGGGGCGTGCTCAGGCCCAGACGCATCGCAAGCGCCAGCCCGGCGATGGCGTGTGCGGCGTCCACCTGGCCATAGAGCAGCTTTTCCCGGATGGTGGCCCATCCGACTTCACAACTGAGTTCGACCTTTACTCCTTGTTTGCGAAACAGCTCTTTCTCTTTGGCCACCAGCAGGGGTGCGCAGTCCGCGAGCGGAATGAATCCGATGCGGACCGGCTGAATAACCCCGGTGAGGGCAGGGGGGGAGATGTTGGCTGACTTCGGCATGACAGCCATTCACATCAGCAGCGGAGATGCCAGCGTGCCAAACTCATCCAGAAACAACGCGCAATCTTTTTCACATGATGTATGAATCAAATTCATGGATCAACCGCTCGATACCCGGCAGCTTCGCGCCTTTATCTCCCTCGCTCGCAGTGGCAGCTTTACCCAGGCTGGTAGGGAGCTTCATCTCACCCAGTCAGCCATCAGCCACGGAATCAAAGCGCTGGAGAACGATCTGGCCTGCCAGCTTTTCCACCGGCAGGGCAAAAGCGTGCACCTGACACATCACGGCCGTGAACTGCTGCCGCATGCGGAAACCGTCATGCAGGCAATGAGCCAGGCGCGGGCATCCTTGGGCGCGCTGGACAAAACGCCTCGTGGCCGCCTAACCATCGGTTGTACACCAGCAGCGTCCCAGTTTATTTTGCCCACAGTATTTCGAGAGTTTAAGGAGAGCTTCCCCCAATATGAAATCCGGGTGCTTCCGGGTGAGACACCGCAGACGATCGAGCGGCTGTTGAACAATGAAGTGGACCTTGCAGTGACTCTCCGCCCCCCCGAGGTGACGCGCCTGGAATGTCATGGCATTTTTGAAGATGAGCTCGAATTTCTAGTTTCACCATTACACCCCTGGGCGACAAAGGCACCGAAGGTCAAGGATGCCACGCTGGAGACTTTCATTGTATCCAGCCGCAGCAGTCTAAACTTCACCATGATTCAGGAGTTCTTTTTGAAGCAAGGGGTGCGTTTGAATCACTTCATTGAACTGGGCAGCAGTGAGGCCATCAAAGAACTGGCCAAGCTAGGTCTGGGCATTGCCATTGCTGCACGCTGGATCGCGCGGACGGAGATAGCAGCGGGGCAACTCGTGCCGGTGCCATTGCCCAAAGCGAAATTAAGGAGACGCTGGGTAACTTCCTCTTTGAAAGGTAGGCCATTAAATTTGGCGGAGCGGACTTTTGTGGGCTTGTGTGAGGAAGTCGGACGCAGGATGAATTGAGTTCCGATGGATTTTCATTTATCACCCACATGATCACGAACTCGCCCTATCAATACTGCTCCCGCTGTGGAAGCGATGAGATGACGCCGGCGAGCGAACGTGAGTATGTCTGCGGTCAATGTGGCTACCAACATTTCATCACGCCCTTTCCTGCGGCGTGTGCACTGATCCTGGATGTGAATAAACGCCTCCTCGTCACTCGGCGGGCGCATGAGCCAGGCCTGGGTAAGTTAGGCCTTCCGGGGGGAGTGATCGAGCCAGGTGAAACGGGTGAAGAAGCGGCTGCGCGTGAGACCCGCGAGGAGGTAGGGCTGGATATCCCGCCATCCGCCTTCAGATATTTTGCGGCACTGCCCAATCTCTACCTATTTCAGGATTACCTGTGGCCTACCATTGATCTTTTTTATCTGGCTGAAGTCACGGACTTTGCCTCGTTAAAGGCCAGTCCTGATGAAGTATCCGAAATGACCACACCTAAGTTGGCTGAGGTGGCATTGGATGAATTCGCTTTTGAGTCGAATGCTGAGGCGGTCCGAAGGTTGCAGGAATACCACGTCTAAGCTTGAGCGTGAAAAAGCAAGTTGCCACTGCTGGGGGGATGGCTTAAAACCATGCGGTCTCAAGGAAAAGCGCTTGTAGCTCAACGGTTAGAGCAGGGGACTCATAATTCAAAATCAACGCTTTGCGTGGTTTTGCAGAGCTTTGCAACGAGACAAAAATTGTTCATTATCAGTGTTTTAGATTCCGATATTGTTTTCGCAGCTTTGCACAGGCTTACGGGAAAATTCCGACAGACCGTGAAATTCACTGTGAAATTTCACTGAAAATTTCTGGCTGACTGACCTGGAAGATTTCAGTTAATGCGGCATTTACATTGTGCCTGATGGATGTTCCCGTTTTAACGCAGCCGCACGCGCCGAGGAAATCATGCACCACAAACTGCTTGAGGATGGCAGATGTAGCGCCATTTTGATCCACCTAAACGCTCCTGTAGCTCAATGGTTAGAGCAGGGCACTCATAATGCCTTGGTTCTCGGTTCGAATCCGGGTGGGAGCACATATTTCCAGGTTAGAGTACCAGATTCTACTTGAAAATGAACGCTTTACAAAAGCCTGTAGAATACCGATGAAAAAGTTTCCTGCGGGTCAATTTGTTCAAAATTTTTTGCGTGGCTAAGCCTGGATTTGGGCCGCTTTTCAGCAGACCGCAGAAAACGACCGTGAATTTTCCCGGTCTGGAGCTGAACCCTGCAAGATGGTATGGACTCAGTTTGCAGCACAATGTTGAGACTGTAATAAGAGATTAGCGATTTAGGTGAATCCCGAAATTTGGGCCTGGAGCTATGTTATGAAATGATGGTGGTTGCAGTCAGCACGGCTTAATAATCGCCGTAAACTTTCCCCAAGGTTATGCCGCGTGGACTACAATGTTTGACGCCAAGCCGGGTCGAGTAAAGGTTCTGCTAGCGTTTAATCTGCCATTATGTCCGAGGCACAATATTGTAGACGGCAGCAAGCACTTGAAAGTTTAGAATCTTATTTCATAAGCAAACACATTAGCCGAGTAAGAATTCCATTTGTAAGATCAGGGCACTTAATTTGATGCCATGCATCTCATGGACCTGCCTATTGGTAAGCACAGTCTATATGAATATGTAGGGCGTGGAAATTATTGCGGACTGATCTATCATCATAAAAGATGTGCCAGTCTTTCTTATGACAAATTGCTGATTAAATAATGAAACCACCACTTAACGTTCAATGCAGCCAATTTTTGGTTAATTCCTTAGTTATAATACTTACTGTAATTTTACCAATGGCGAATGCTCAGAACATAACGGATTCATTCAATTATGTCGTCAATGCTTCTATAGGAAATTATTCGGGATGGAGTGTGTCTTCCGGCAATGCCCTGGTGGTAAATCAGTATGTACATTCAGCCTCCCGTTCGCTGCGTTTGGTCGGCGGCTTGCAGACTGAAGTTAGGCGTGAGCTAGGCGGGGCAAGCGGCGCTTCCGTTCTATATGTTGACTTATGGATTCGGCCCGTGGTTTACGACGGAACATTTGAGACGGCTATCCTGCTCGACGGTTCTCTTGTAGGATTCACGAAAGAGGGGGCGGAAGGAAGGATATGGTTTTGTCATGGTGAAACTCCAGAAGGAACCGCAAATTGGGTGGACTCTGGATATCGGTTCTGGATGAACCGTGACGGTTGCACCGCCAGTGATTGGCTACGGATTGGCATCCGCCAGGACAGCATAAACGAAAATTGGGATCTCTATGTGGATGGAAAAATGTTCGCGGGTAGTATCGCCTTCAAGAACAGAGGGGTTGAGTCCGGGTATTTGATTCTGATGGGCGGTGATTTACCAGCCGATGTTTATGTGGATGATCTGAAGATTTGGACTTCCAATCCTCTGTTTGCTGATGCCGATCTCGACGGGATGGATGATGCCTTTGAAACGAATCACTCATTTAACACGATGACGAATGATCGCGAAAATGACAGTGCCGAACCTGGAGTTTCCCGAATTCAGTATTACCTGAACGAGACGCACAATTGGTTTGTCGGTCAATGGGCGGCAACGACAGCCGACACTGACATGGACGGCATGCCAGACCAATGGGAGTTGTTCTTCGGACTGGATCCAAATGACATCACGGATGGTGACCGTGATTCAGATGGGGATGGTGTTTCGAATGCGAAGGAATATCATCTAGGCACATCACCCGTGGGAAACTTCGTGGTCAAAGATGTTGGGGAAATTATGAGCACCCATGGCACTAATGGGAGGATGTTCCAGCCGTATGGGATAAATAATGCAGGAGATATTATTGGTTATTATCCCGAATCATCTTCAACACGCCGTTACGTTGTTCTACATCCGTCTGGAAGCATTCATGTAGTCTTTACCACCACGGAGAACTCAGTGCCTCGATCCTTGCTGGCGATCAACGACTTGGGGTTGGTCGTTGGACACTACAAACCGCTTACTCCGGATAATGCATCCTTATTTTGGTGGAATGGAAATGGTCTTCAATCTGCTGGGCTGCCGGAGACTGGCACTCAAATAACAAGTTCTCCGCTGGGTATAAGCATAGACCTTGAGGCAGGTGACATGGACCCTGGCTATTACACGTGGAATGAAGGCTCGTCTGTCTTCAACGACATCAGCAATGAATTTGAATCGACGTTTACACTCGATGGCCCGGGTGAAGGTTTGCTAGTAGATTCCGACACACACTATGATATCGATCTTGTTGAGACTAAGACACTCTCGTTTAACTCATCCTTTATCGGCCTCAGCAACCTTGGTAAGGTAGTGGGCGCTTATACATCAAACTTTGCCCACTATTTTGATGTAGAACCACCCTTCGGCGGATTTGAGATGTATATAAGTGCGGAGCGACGAACATCTAGCGGTTTCTATGGTCTCCAACTGCCGGTTGGTGGGAATGCATTGACATATTCTCAGTTTCCTCAAAACGTTTGGTCTGGAACTGAGTACCGTCCACTGGAGGTGAACTGTGCAGGGGAAATCCTTGGCACTATGAAAGTATATGAGGACGGTAACGCACCGTTCTCCCCGTCAGGTGCCTACGTGGAAACATTCGATGGTATGAAGACCATTTTGGAGCATCCAAATGGCCTGCCACTAACACCACTCAAACTAAATCGCTTCGGCCACGCACTTCTCAAGGTTACAGGTTCGTCGCCTCCCGAGTATGGACTGGCCAAGGGGCAGGAATGGGTTCCATTAAGCTACTCGCTGCCGAGTGGGGCAAGTTTTGTTCCAAAGGGAATTGATGACAGCGACGTTGTTGTCGGTCATGTGAATGCATCTGGGTTTGGGCCAGCGCTACTATCGGACAAGGGTTTGATGCGGTTGGCTAATGCAGCGCCTGAAGGCGGCGGCTGGAGGTTTAATCAAGCTACGATAGTAGCCGTTAGCGATTCAGGGCTCATTCTTGGCACCGCCCCAATGCTTGGCCACAGTGGTCCACAACGCTGCTTCGTTATGTGGCGGTTCGATGACCAAGATGGAGATGGGCTGCCGGATGATTGGGAGCGCCAAATCGTGGCGGCGGATACTAGCGGCTTTTTAGTCAGCATCTGGGATGTGCAGCCCGGCGATGACCAGGATGCAGATGGGCTGAACAATCGGGATGAACACCGGAATGGCACAGACCCAACAGAAAGTGACGGAACTCTTTTTGAGCAGGTGGGTCTGACAGTTTTTACCCTGCTTGAATGAATCGCCACCAGCCTTCCTCCCACCAAATGATCAAATTTCGAGAGTTGAAGGAGCTTTCTCCTTCCAAAGCAAAACATTGCTTAGAGTGGTTTTGTTACCTCTTCGCTGCTGCAAGTCTGCTGCTGGCACCCTGCATTGTCGTGGCGGAGCATCCCCATACAGAAGGCGCTTTCCTGGTTACTCCGGTCGTCTCACCGGCAACCTATCTTATCCGCTTTCCCGATGAGATTCTGCATGTCTGGCCCTCCCCATTGAAGCCTTCAGGCCCCGGGCGAGTGAACGAAAACGGGGAGCTTTTGAGAGTCGTGAGAGATCATCTGCCACCGTCCTTTCGCCTAGGCGGCGGAACTGGCGGCCGGATCACAAAAACTTCCTGGGATGGCAAGGAAGTCTGGAGTTACACCATGGCCACTCCCACGTTGCTGATTCATCATGATGCACTGCAACTGCCCAATGGGAATGTGCTCGCACTGGTTTGGCAGCGGCACTCTCCAGAAGAGGCTACGGCCAAGGGACGAGACCCAAATAAAGTCGGCAAGGCGGGTATCTGGAGCGATTCAATCTGGGAACTACAACCCCTGCAGCCCAGGGGGGCGCACGTGGTCTGGGAATGGAACGCCTGGGACCATATCCAAACAGTATTTTCTAGCGATGAGACGCGGGACACGCAATCCCAGAATCCCGATGAATACATAGATATCAAAGGGGGGTGGGATAAGAGACCTGCATGGGCGGGGGTGACACGGATGGAATACTCGGATAGCCTGGATCAAGTACTTCTGGTCGCAAAAGGTTTTGGCGCAATCTGGATTATCGACCATGGGACCACCACTACTGAGGCAGCGTCAGGCACGGGCGGAAAAGCAGGCAAAGGAGGCAGACTGCTCTATCAGTGGTCAGGAAGTCCGCCAGACCACGACGCACAAGCAACCAGCTTTATCATTGATGCGGAATGGTCAAAAGGTATCGGATCAAAAGATGCTTCCATTGAAGTTCTTCGTGGTACCTGTCGAAACGGATCTGTCAGCTATACGGTCGAGGAGTGGCAACTCCCAAGGCTAACGGGAGGAAGCGGTTATTTGCTGACTACAGCGGGGCGGTATGAGTCGCCCTCTCTTTTGAACAGCAGACCGCTGACGATGCCTGAGTTGTCGCACCATGAGTTAAGCCGACCAACGGCCCTAAGTAATGGTGTTGTTACTTTTGGAGCGGCGGGCGTTATCCGAAGTTTAAACCCAGCGGGCATGAGCCTCATGGAATACAAGAACGGGAAAGGGGTGACCTCAACCCGTATCTCTAAAACGCCAGTTGATCCAAGCCTCTGCTGTGGGGGGAGTCAGACCGGAAAAGAAGATAGCTTCTCAGTTCCCACTCAGGAAACTTTTGAGTTAAAAACTGCCCCGGTCATGAAGAGCAGACGGGTCAACCTTCAAAAGTCATTGCTCAATCATGAGAAGTTGCAGCTGGATACTACCGGCAAGACCCTTCAACCCATCCAATAACTTGGCAACTATGACCCTGCATCAAACGATACTGAAATGGCGAACAACTGGTAAACGTCCGCCTCCATCTTTCGCCTCTGCACTGATATGTTTCGTAATTTTGCTGTTTTGGCCTATATCAGGCAAGACACAGTCTTGCGCACCCTGCAATTCAGGCGGTGTTACCGTCACTGCACGCGTTTACGTAGGTGACTCAGCCTCGATAGTCGTGCACATAGGGGCGAAGTCTTATCCCTTTACCGGTCCGGGTGAGTATCATCCAGAGGTCGTAATTCCAGATGCCATAGGGGGCCGTGTTGAAGTCTCCATGGACTTTTCCGTTGACGAATCTGGCAGTGATCCGGTACCCCTGACCTCGGCATACTTTTCCGCTGAAACCTGCGATCTTGTGGGGGTGATAGGGGCCGCTAGTTATTACGAGGATGGTGGGTGCTCCATAGAATATGACGAGTACGGGGAGCCTTATGAATACTGTGGTGGAGGTGGCGATATTTATTATACGGGATCAACCAGCGTTACAGGGGCGCTCAAGGCGAAACTAGATTCATCTTTGGTCAAGAAAGGCCAAGCGTCCCCTCCCAGCTATCTCCCCACCGCAGGAGGGGGGGGAAGCACTACCGATTATGCGCAAATGCCGACTGTGTTGAGCCAATCCTATGGGCTAGGCACCCAGACCATGCTAAACGGGACTAAGGTGGCCCTCGGCACATTGATATTCGAGAAGGCGCTCGACGCCATCACCGCCCCTTCCATTAGCGACATCAAGATCGTCCCATATCTGGCCACCATCGGGCCGTTCAGCGGTCCGGTGGAGTATGTCAGGACTCCAGGCGGCACAGGGCCGGTCCTGCAGTACAAGACAGAAAATTTGCTCGCGGATCTGACAACTTTAACCAACGGGGTGCAAATCCGTTTCTATGATTTGAGTGTCGTCAGCCAAACAAAAAACAGTACCACTCACCGTTATACCACCTCGGGTGATCCGTTCGCAGCACATATCATCACCAAGGTCACGGTTGGTGGTGAAACAGGCATCCAGATTAGTTCAACCGAGAATGGCGTCACCAAGACTCATCAAAGCTTTGCCACTCCCAATGTGGATGGCAGTGGCGCACGTGTGACGATTGATGGCGATATGAAAACCGAGATCCTGGATGTGCGCCCTAATGGTGCTGCGGGTGAGCGAATCATCAGCACCACGGTGACACGCCTGCTTCCCGGTGGCGGCAGCGTGCCTGTGTCCGTGTCCGAGAATCACTATGAACTGGTTTCTTGGGGGCAGGCTCTAGTTAGCAGTGTCAGCGATCCTGCTGGAGCTAATCTGGAGACTCAGTACTTTTATAATGCAAGCGGTTTGCTCACCTCCGAGATTTATCCAGATGGTTCGTGGACGTCCTTTGTTCGAGACGGGAATGGAGAGGTGACTTCCACCTATCGTCCATGGCTTGATGGTCCGGCCAATCCTGCCGCAGCGGCAGCTGGCAATTCAGCACGGACCTCATACAGCATCTCCACGCAAACAGATACTATGGGTTATACCATTTCAGTAACCAAGACGACGATTCAATCCGTTTTGGGAACTCAGGTTTCAAAATCTGTTGAGATCGAAAGCAGGGGGGTGGATCCCTTGGGAAGCGGAAGCGTCTTTATTGTGGAAAGTCAGAGTTTTCACGGCACATCCTCAACCCCAAGCGAGGAAAGCACCTCAGTCCATGAGGCGGTTTGGGACTATGATTTGCAGGAACACGTCCGAGGTCGGCTCCTGCATACCATTTCCCCGACAGGCATTGTGACGACGTACACCGAGGGGGAAAATGGTCTCACCTCACGGCAGACTGGCACGTTGGCCAGTCCCGAAGGCGTCAATGGGAAGTCGATTCTAGAAGAGACGATCACGGGAGAGTTCGGTGTTACCAACCAGACTACGAAGATCTATTCTGGTAGCAGCTATCAAACCATTTCAGTCAGGGAGACGGCATACACAGCACCAACAGGCTATCCCATCACGGAGACATTCGACGGGCATACCATCCGCACTCTTAGCCGACCTGACGAAACGACCACAATCGAAGTCGATGCTGAAGGAATCACGACGACCCGGGTTGAAGATGGCAATGGCAATCTCATTGAGGTTAGCCGAAATGGCGTGACCACAAACTACACCTGGAGCAGCACGTTGGCAGGACTCCCGAAGCAGACCACCTCCAAGACCGCAGGCCTCCTTACAATCACTTCGTATCAAGTGACCGATCTTGCAGGCAGGCTGCTGGAGAGCTGTGATGAGAATGGCGTGGTGACTACTTACGCGTATTCGTCAGGCGGCAGGGTGATCACTGAATACAGTCCCGGGACGGGTGGGGAAAGGCGTGAGCGAACAACGACGACGTATCTTGACGGCCAGCTAAAGAGCATCACCGGTTCAGCAGTGGTTGATCAGTTCCATAACTATGAGGTCGTCAGCGGTACAGACCCAATTCTGTCGAAGACCATCTTGGAAACAGCTTATTTTGGCGACGGCTACACACTTCAGACCGGAAACCGATCACCGCGCTGGCAGAAAACTTACACCGATGGGCTGGGGCGCAAACTTCTCGAAGAACGCCCCGGTCCCGCCAGTTCGACATTGGCGGCCGCTTACCACTACAATGAGGCCGGGCAACTCATTAAAATGACCCAAACTGCCATGGCGGACATGCTCTACAGCTACGATCCCGATACGGGAGAGCAGATCATGAGTGGCTATGATCTGGATGGCTCGGGGGTTTTGGAGCTAGCTTCCAACGAACCGGTCAGCAAGACCACCCGCTATTACGAACAGGCGGCGGGCGAGTGGTGGGAAATCACCGAGCAATCCAGGCTTACCAACGACGCCAGCGCCACGGAAGGTGCATTGACAAAGCGGCGGCGAAAATTTGGTGTGGGTTTGAATTCTGTGGTGGAAACCACACTGCCGGACGGCACGGTGCTGACGGAAACAACGGCCATTAACTCTCTGAATCACACGCGGACGGTGACTGCCACATCCAACCGCAGCAGCCTCTCTGGAGTTCAGACATGGATCAATGGACTGCTCACCTCTTCAAGCAGATTGGGCAGCATCGGTTCCGTAACTTATGGTTATGATGATCTTGAGCGTCAGACCAGTGTCACCCCCACCGGACAGACTGCCACCACCACTCAGTTTGTGACAGGTACGCACCTGCCGGAAATCGTGAGCGGCCCCGGCGGCAGCTTTGTCTATTCATATTATGGCACGAGCTCGCCCTGGGTTGGTCAGGTCCAGACTGTCACGGACGGCGAACTCGCCGTCACCAACATCGCCTACACGGATCGCGGGGATACGGCGGCTGTCTGGGGCACCGCGACTCATCCGGTCCGTTATGAATACAACGCCTTTGGTGAAAAGTGGAAGATGCACACTTTCCGTACCGACCCGGCCAATGACACACCCATCACCGCCGGAGATGTCACAGAATGGGTGTACGAGGCCGCCTCCGGACTGCTAGAAGAGAAGCGGGATGCCGCAAATGCCTCCGTCATCTATACACATGACTTTGGCGTGACCGGCCGTGTTGTGCAGCGCGCCTGGGCAAGGGGTGGAATTACCACCAGCAGCTACGACCTGGCGGGCCGGTTGACCTCTGTAAATTACAACGATGGGGTTACACCCAATGTCAGCTACCAGTATCTGCGAGATGGCACCTTGAACCAGATGACGGACGCGGCCGGCATCCACAGCTACGCTTACGAAGGGCCGGCACGCCAGGAAGTCACCGAAACGATTTCGGGCAGCGGCCTGCTCAGCGGTTACGTGATGGAGAGCGCCTCTGGACATGCAGGCACGAACGGATATGTTGAGGCCCGCCGGGGAGCCCAGGTTATTTATCATTCCACCCGTATGCATGCTGCTGACACAGGCCTCCTCCAGAGCACCACAGGTGTCGGCGGTGCCTGGACTTACAGCTACGATTCAGGCAGTGGAACCATCAGCGAAATCGGTTTTACCATGACGGGGGGCACTCCGCATGTGGCGGTGCATGAACGTGACACCTTCGGCAGGGTCGCCACTATCCGCTATCAGCACGGCGATGCCACGGACGCCTGGAGTTCGCATGGCATTCTTGGCTGGTCCTACAGCTATCACGCGAACTCGCCGCAGCGTCGTGAGAAAACATTGCCTTATCGCCTGGCAGGCGGCTCCCCTCTCCCGGCCAGTCCGCCCAGTTGGAGCCATGCCTACAACTCACGGGGCGAAGTCGCCAGCGCCTCCCGTGGCGATGCCGAAGGAGATCCCATCAGCGGACAGGCCTGGGGCTATGCTTATGACGCCATTGGCAACCGGTTGACGAGCACTCAATCCGGTCACTCCACAGGTTATTCGGCCAATGAACGCAACCAGTACAGCAGCATCGCCTACCCTGACAGCGTCGAGATCAGCGGCCTGACAACGCAGGGTGTCACACGTGTGGCGGTCAATGGCCAGCCCGCTACCGGCCGACCGCCTGAGAATGGCGAGCCGGATGGGTTTTCCCAATGGCTCAGTGTGCCCAATGCCCAGCAGCCGAAGTGGCTCACCGTGAAGGTGGAGGCGAGCCGCCCGGGCGAGCCACCTGAAAATGCGCCCTTGGAAATGCTGCGCCAGGGGAAACTCTGGGTGCCCTCGTCTCAGACAAGTCCTGCTTATGATGCGGATGGAAACCTGCTCTTCGACGGGCGCTGGCGCTACACCTGGGATCTGGAGAACCGCCTAGTCGCTGTCGAGACAGATCAGGCCGTGGCATTGCTGCCCAATGCCCCGGCGCGGATGCGCCTGGAGTTTGCCTATGACGGCAATGGCCGCCGGGTGAGCAAGGTGGTGAAGCGCTGGCAAACCGGCGCAGAACAGTGGCTGACGGTGGGTTGGTGGAAGTTTCTCCATGAGGGATGGAACTTGGTGGCAGAACTGGATGCTCTGCGCGGAGAAGCCGTGGAGCGTGCCTATATCTGGGGCAAAGATCTTAGTGGCACGATGAGTGGCGCTGGAGGTGTAGGGGGGCTGCTCGGTTTGTATGACGGTCGCACAGGCAAAGTGTACAGCGTATGCATTGAGGTCAATGGCAACGTCATGGGATTGATCGACAGTACCACCGGAGATCTTGCCGCCCGCTATGATTACAACGCCTTCGGCAAAAAAATCACCGCCGTCGGCCCCGCCGCAGCCGTCTGCCCCATGGGTTTCAGCACAAAGTATAAGGATGTTGAAACGGGACTTGTGTACTACGGCTACAGGTATTACGCGCCTGAGATGGGCAGGTGGATCAGCAGGGATCCGATTGAGGAGAACGGCGGCATCAACCTGTATGGGATGTGTGGGAATGATCCGGTGAATGGGGTGGATGTGCTGGGGTTGAACATGTGGCAGTTGAATGTTGTTGGTTCAAACCCTGCTCGTGACCGTACTACGGGTAGTTCAGGTGCGCCTGTAAGCGGTCAACATGTTGCAGCTATGGCGGCAGCGACTGAGTTTTTCCCAATGTGGAGTGCTCAGGATGGCTCCGAGATTAACGCACCAAAGTATCTATTGGATGGAGATCCAAGTCAGGATGAAGCTTGGGTTCTGCTTGTCGCAAAAACTAGCCGTGGACGTTACAGGCACGGGCCTGGTTTTCCCCCTCCGAATGGCCTCAGATTTGGCGAGAGCCGAAACCCTTGGAGCGATCGAAATTCAGACCAGAATTGGCCCGCCTATCTTCGTAACAATGTTAAAATAAAGATGAAAGATGGTGGCGAGATTGTTGTCGAACAAAATCCTGGTGAGGTCTGGAATGTTCCGAGCGAAGGAGCTGCAAATGGCTTAGGTTCCGCTCTCGCCGCGCAGATTACATATACTCAAAAGCGAATCGAAGGTGGATGGGAGTTGGAACTCACATACTCTGTTTCAGGCGGGTGGAGCAGTGAAGGAGTTGTCAACCACAACGGTTCTGGATTCTTCCCACCATCAGAAAGTGGGTCGCCTGGATTGGAACAGTTTATAGTTGGGGGCGGACGGGTGAATGACGACATGAGACATCATCCGCGTTCAAGGCCGCGGGACCCTCAAACCGGGCAAGGCGCCCCTATCCGGGTTAAGTTAAAAATTCGGTCCTACTGTGGGCCGAAGAAACCAGCCAACTAGTTCTTGCATGAAAAGCCGGATTATTGTCTATTTTTTTGTCGGGGCGTTCCTTGTATGCTGCGGTTGGTTTGCCGCCCGATGGTCCGCTATATCTGTACTAGACGCAGAAACTGCTGCGGGCCTCAATGTGAAATGGAGGACAGTACTTAACACAAGGTTTCTGCCAGGGGCAAGTCCACTCGACATGCACTTGAATTACGATATTGTTTCTGCTTCGAAACTCGCAAATGCTGTCAAGCATTTTGGTGATGTTGAATCGCTCAGTATCAACCACGGCGACGAGCGTACAATTATTTTTTTGGCCGAGATTGGACGGCTGAACAGTCTCACCAAATTGTTGATTTTTGATGCGCCGGTTAATGACAAGATTTTGCAAGGGTTTACGTTTCCTAAACTACAAAAACTGTCCCTTGTTAATTGTGATATTACAGGAGTTCATTGGCCCCTTTTGCCTGAACTTCAAGAGGTTGATCTTGGGGGCTGCCCAATCAGTGACGAGGGCTTTAAGGCAATCTTGAAAAGCCCTAAAATAAACTATTTGATTTTTGAAAACGCCTCAATCACACCAAATGGGCTGCTAATGTCAGGTGCTGCTCTACACCCTAACCTTATTCGCTTGCAGTTTTCAAATTGTGCTTGGCCTCGTGTCTCTATTGAAGAAGCCGAGGCTCGAATTCGTAAACTTAACAGTCGGCTCCAACTATCGTGGTAATTTTTAAACAGTAATAACCCATGGTAGGCACCGCGCTACAGTGCCTACTTCGCAAAAAGTATACCCCCGAAGCAAGGTTCCTCCTGCGTCGGGCTTCGTTAACTCAGCGCAGAGGTCCGAAGGACATGTCGCTTTACCATCCGAACTCGTCGATGCACGGTCTCCTACCATTCAGGGCATTCTCTCTGATGAAGGGAGCTTTGGAACGTGGGCATAGTGGTTCAGCAAGCCATCTGTGCCAGACGATAAGCCCTAATCGCATCAGCTGGGCCGCCCGCCTGGAAGCGGTAAACTTCCAAGGTGGCTTGAGCGATAATGAGGCTGCAGGTGCTGCTGCCGAGCGTGGTCGACTCGTAGGCATAGCCGGGGCCAGCGGGCGGCTTTGTCAGAAAGATGATCGGTAGGTTTTAGCGAGACAGCGCCACCTGCAAATAAGATATTTTAACTACCTTTGATATACCCTGCTCTTTTCAACCACTCAGTGAGCGCTTCGTTCACAATGTCCTGAACCGCCGCTCTTGATCTCCGCTCGATCTTCCGGTCGGTCGAAGCTCTTAAAAGTGCGGCATTAATATGACGCCCCACACGAGTATTTAGTCCCACCATCTCAGTGTGAACTGAGATAGCAGTCTCTTCATCAAGCACTGGAGATGTCGATTTGACCTTGAGCGACGCAGCTAGATTTCCAGCAGGAATTGCTGCCTGGTTGCGACTTCCAGATTTTGGCATAGAAGCTTCCGAAGGGTTGTTAAGAAATGGTGCGGCACCCTCGTTGAGAAATGCCGTTTCCTCTGGGGTCAAGCCGTCTCCAAGTGTTCTGCGTTTAACCACGGGTCATCTCCTTCATGAGTTGCTGCATTTCGTGAGAAGCCACGAGGGCTGATGCTCCCATTTGCCAGACCACTTTCGCCTGCCCGGCTGCATCAACAAAGCTTTGGCGCTGTGAAAGCCCGGCCAACAAAGGAACACCGAGTTTTTGTGCAGCGCCGAGCATCTCACGACTCAGCCGACCGCGTTTTTGCAGTTTGTTTGGAATGATCGTTCCAACAGGCGGACCCTTCCGGGATTTTTGAGCTTCACGCAGCAAGAGCACTGCTTTTGAAGCTGCGCGGAGATCGAGAATGGATGGTCCACATGGAAGAAAAACACGGTCCGACCGCAACATGATCGCCCTTGTGGTTGTGGAAAGCCCTGCGGGTCCATCTATGACGATGTCATTAGCGTCAGTCGCCAGTTGCGCGACTCGACGAATTATCTCCTCCGGCTCGGACAGTTTTTCGAGCTGAATGTCCAGATCGAGTTCACTGATCCACTGCGAGGCGGAAGATTGAGGATCAGCATCAATGAAAATGACTGTCCGTTTCTTTTTGACGAGCCAAGCTGCCAGGTGGACGGCAATCGTTGTTTTGCCAACGCCGCCTTTAGAATTTGTTAAACCGTAAATCATACGGCCATCATAATGGAATGCGGTTCACCTCGGAAGCTTCCTGAGCTTTGGCTTCTTTCTGAAGCTTCATATTTTGCGGTCGGTTGCAATGTTGCAACACCGCAATCACGTTTGCGAGCTTGCGAGTTTTCTCGCAAAGGTTGTAGTTAGAGTATTGGAGGTTGAGTTGCCCTCCCCCTTGGCGTTGGCAGGCGAGCCTATCTTATGGCTTGCCGCCTGCCAGCGGCGTTTAAGTGTTTAAGAATTAGTTTAAAAAGGTTTCAGGTTACGCTAAAGCCCAATGGCTCAAGGTTTGAGGGTGATTTGAGTCGCTGGCACCCCGATAAAGGGTCGTTGGTCCCCCGATGGTAAGGTCGCTGGCACCCCGACTTGTGGTTGCTGGTCCCCCGATACGGTCGTCAGTCCCCCGATATCAAAGGTCGCTGGTCCCCCGATAGCAGAAGGATAGATCCTGAATGGGCGAAAAGTCGCTGGCACCCCGACAGCGTGATGTTTTCTCACTAACACGGGCGTTTGAGGCCCAAGATGATAGATTTTTGGCACCTAACGGCCAAAAGGATACATCCAGAACACCCGAAAAGTCGCTGGCACCCCGATAAGTCTATTGTGAAATCTTCACAGAGTCGTTAGCCCCCCGATATCAAAGTCGCTGGCACCCCGATAACATAAATGACACACTCAAAACACCCAAAAAGGTCGTTAGCCCCACGATATTGTTTTTCTAAATGAAGTATGCTATGCCCATGTAATGGGCAGGAAAATCGAGGGTGGAATCAAGGAACATCAAGACCTTACACGGTTTACAGTTTCCGCTGCCGATGTCGCTGCAAAAGACCAGATAGACTTGATGTCGCGTAATTGGTTTAGTTTAGTTCCAGGCAGGACGGAGCCTATTGATCACAAATATGTCGATCAGAAGACTGGAATGACTGAGTCAGTTCGGATTACAGGAAGCAAAGAGCATGGAGGCATCGCCACGATTCATGACCAAGACTTGCTGCTATTTGCCATTTCTCAATGGGTAGATGCTCAACGCCTTGGCTTGGCAACATCCCGAAGGATTCACTTCACGCCGTATCAGTTCTTCGCTTGGTTGAAAATAGCACCCCACGGGACGGCCTATGACAGGCTCAAGGACGCGCTTAACCGTTTGAAAACGACCAATATTCAGACCACGGTTCGCGCCGAAATTGGCAAACGGACACGAAACCGAATTAAACAGTTTTCGTGGATCACAGAATGGGAGATCACTGAGGAGCAAGGAGAAGTGCGCGGCATCGAAGTGGTGCTCGCGGAATGGTTATTTGAAAGCATCCAAAACTTCCATGTCCTCACTCTGGATAAACGCTATTTTGAAATTCCGGGGGGAGTCGAACGCTGGTTGTACCTGTATGCCCGTAAAGCCACAGGAGGTGGTGCCGGCATTTGGAAAGAGACATTCAAAAGTCTTTATCTCAAATCGGCTTCCCAGCAGGAATACAAACATTATGCCAGCACGCTGAGGAAGCTGATCAAAAAGAATGAGCTTCCTGGGGTTCGCCTCGAAAAGGTCAGCTCCGTTCAGGGCAAAGATATGCTCTTGATGGAGAGGACGGATAAAAGGCCTCTGGCGGAAAAATTGCCCGCCGCTGATCGGGAAGTGCAAATGGCTTTGATTGAGAAAACGCCACTTGAAGAAGCGTGGGAGAACGTGTTGGAAATCCTCAACAAACATCTTGGGGATGCGACGGTGAATGCCTGGATCAGGATCTTGAATCTGGTCGGCTATGAGGATGGCACCCTCACCTATCGCGCATCGACACAGTTCATTGTCGATACCGTGGAAATCCAATACAAGCCGAGGCTCATGCAGGCGTGGGAGAGCTTGGGTTACGATCTGAAAGCCATCCGCTTTGAGGTGAAGTCGTCGAAGAAAGGTTCTGCCTCAACCGTGGGTTCGGCGAAAAAATGAAATTGCTTCATTGAGGTGTGCGGCGAGCCCTTCATCAGAATCCAGACCCTCATCCTGATCAGAATGAGCATTTTTGATCAGCCTCTCGTAATTCCGCTCCGCTTCATCCAAACGATAGGGAGGCATGAGCCTCAAAACTTGGGCATGTTGCCGTTCTGTGATTTCGTGAGCTGCTGAACGGGTGCTGGCTCTGGCGCGTCGGATTTTAGCTTTCCCGATGGGTTTGGGGGCATCCACTGGGGTGGTGGCGGGTTCATCCTCGAAAATGTCTTCAGCATCGTCTCTGGAGTCTTTATGCCTCTTTTTCTGGCGAACCTGGAACCAGTAGTTGAGCAACTCTTTGACAGAAAGACAGGGAGCGGTGAAAACCAGCCAATAAGAGAGATGGCGTTCTTTAACGACAACACCTAGAAAAAGGCCGGCCAGAAAGACGGAAATTGGCTCAACCCAGATATGCCATTTCATCTCGAAACTTGGTGTGCAGGGTCTGCCTAGCAGTCGCAACACGCGCAGCGTATGCGGGGTGCCCGAGTCGTTATCATGGGCACCTCCCCGGAACAGCTCACCGAAGAAGGCGCTGAGTATATGGGTGAGATAAAGGAGGATGGTCGCCGCGCCATAGAGGCATAGCAGGCGATATTCCTGCCAAATGTCCTTTTCATTCCAGGCGTAAATGAAAAACAGCACGAAGGCCCAAGAGAAGGCAAAAAATACGCTTTTAGGACGGAGGTAGGAGTAGCCGAAGGAACTGCGCAGAAACACGATGACGGTCATCGAAATGCAGTGCAGTGCTGCACTGACAAATGGCACCCGCATTTGCAGCGGAGTTTGTGGGGTTTGCCTGTCCTTCATGAATAAAGCTGGGGGAAGACATGCCGGATGAAATTCTGCGTTGTCTTAGCGGTTTTGCTGGCGGTAACCCAACGCCGCCCTCCCTGGAATATGATGGCATCGACTTGCAGCTCACATTCCTCCCCGCCTGTGCGCAGCATGGTGAATTCCTGGGGCTGAATCAGATATTCAAAGACCTGGCTGCCCCCTGCACTCTGGTTCATCCCTCCCCCGCCTCGGGCTCCGGTTCCCTCAGACATGCCACCATAAAATTGAACCTGCCGGGTTCTTCCGATGGAGTCAGCCGCCCAGTTATTGGTGGTTGGGTCGCCATTGGCGTGGAAAATCTTGGTCTGGAGATTGCCCAGAAACGTCTCCGCCTCGGCCCTGGAATTGGCTCCTGAGAAGGTGGCCAGATAGCTGGGCAGGTTTTGGGTCAGATAAACGGTGCAAGCCCGCGAGCTGCGGGCGGTGCTTTGGAACAGCGCGTCATAAGAATTGACGAAGAACTGAGATTCGTCAGCCCAAAGGAAAACAGGGCGGATGGTTTTCTCTGCCTGAGCGCGGGGAACGCCTGGCGGAATTCGGCGTTCGACAGCCCTCTGCCAGACGAATTTGAATAGCACTTGGGCGAACTGGCCCAACTCGTTATATTCCTTCACGGGCAGATTCAAAATGATGATCCTGCCATTGAAGCTGTCCTCTGGGGTGAAATTGAGATCCGTGCAGAAAAGATCCCGGAGCATGCCCCGCAGGAAACAATCAGCCATGCTGGTGAAGGTGGAGACAATCACAGAGCGGGTTTCGACGGCGAGCCCAGGGAATTCCTTGAGCCAATAATCCCGCGTCAGTTCGTAATCCTGCACCCTCCCCTTTTCCTTGGCTTTGTCCTTGGAAACCTCAATCAACGTGAAGCAGACCGAATCTGACTGCCACTTTTCGTCAGCCGCCTCGGCAATCGAACGCGGTGCGGTAGCGATGATTTTATAGAGGGATGGGAGATCCACATCATCAGCCGCCAGGATGGCCAGATCAACGGCGTTGCGCAAAAGCTGCTTCAAGGTGCGCTGCCAATAGCTGTCATTGCCCCCGCCCTGACCATGTCTTCGGTCCGAGGCCTCGAGTACGCTACAAAAGAGATTAACGAGGTTTTCCGTATGCCCTGCCCCGATGCCTGGACGCCTCAGCTCATACCGGAGGAAGTTGAATTTGAGCGGTCCGCCCTGCTCCACAATGAGCAAATCTGTCTCTCTCCCCGCCTCCTTCGCGTATTGCTTCCAGGTAAGCACCTCGTCGGTTTTGGCGGTCAAAACCAGACCGCCCAGATTAGCTTCCATGAATGCGCGGGCAATAGCCTGCCCGCTACCTGAGGATTTGCCGGAACCTGTCCCACCGAAGATCTGCACGCCCTCAAAGGCATCCTTCATCAGCCACAAATTCTCCCGCTGCCGGTTCTTGGGGTCGGGGCTGAAATCGAGAAGCTCCTCGTCATTATCCGGCCAGTCTTTGACGACCGGCTGGGTCGGATGCCCCTGGCCAGTTCGACTATTTAAAGGGGGCGGAGGTCGGTCCATGCGGCAAAATAGGTCGAATTGAATCTAGCTGGATTGGGGCCAGCGGGCGAGCTGAATTGACATCCTAAGCTGTGCTTAGGGGAGATGTCTGAATGAAGAAAATTGCAATATTGCAACCTCGCAACCTCGCGAGGTTGTCTGCTGGCAACGGGGCAATCTCTGTTGCGATATTGTTACATTGCAACATCACTTGCGACCTCTCAACGTAGCAATCTTTCAACCCCGCATGCGATTTTGCTCGCAAGAGTGGAAGCGAGGTTTTTCTTCTGATAGGGTAGTGGAATGTTACGAGTCGTGTCTCATCAGAGCGCGGCGGCTGCCCGCCAATATTATGCCGAAGGGCTGAAGCGAGAGGACTATTATTCGGAGGGGCAGGAAGTCGCGGGCAAGTGGTATGGCAAGGCGGCAGAGAGACTTGGGCTTTCTGGCGGGGTAACCCCTGAGGCATTTGCAGCCCTGGTTGAAAACCGTCATCCAACGACTGGCGAGAGGCTGACGCCGCGAACAAAAGCTGACCGGAGGGTTGGCTATGACATCAACTTTCATGCGCCAAAAAGTCTCTCTGTGCTGCATGCCCTCACGGGAGATGATGACATCTTAAGGCTGTTCAGGTCGGCAGTTCAAGAGACCATGACCGAGATGGAAGAGCGGGCAGGAGCAAGAGTTAGGCGCTCCGGGGCGGCGGTCAATCGCACCACCGGGAATCTCGCCTGGGCTGAATTTGTGCATTTCACTGCCCGTCCCGTGGGGGGCATTCCCGACCCGCATCTGCATGTCCACTGCTTCACTTTCAATGCCACTTTTGACGGGGTTGAGCAGCGATGGAAAGCCGCCCAATTTGGCGACATCAAAAAGGAGGCTCCTTACAGTGAGGCTGCCTTTCATGCCAGACTAACGGCGAAACTCGCGGACATCGGCTATGGCATCCGCCGGACCAAGGCAGGCTGGGAAATCGAAGGCATCCCTCAATCTGTCATTGATAAGTTCTCACGCCGGACGGCTCAGATTGAGCAGTTTGCGGAAGAAAAAGGCATCAAAGATGCCAAATCGAAGGATGGACTCGGGGCGGCAACACGCGAGGGCAAACGGCATGGCATGACCTATACCGACCTGCTTGCCGCCTGGGGAGTGCGACTGACGGAGGCGGAAAAGGTCATCATCTCCAAGGTGCGTTTCGACCGGGATGGAAACCGCCCTGCGGAGAAAATCACGGCTTCCTTGGCGGTTGATTATGCCACTGAGAAGATGTTTGCCAGGAACTCGGTGGTCGAGCAAAGACGGCTGGTTGCTGAGGCGCTCCGCTATGGGGTGGGGCAAATTACACCGGAGCAGGTCTGGCGGGAATTGTCCCGCCGGGAAATGGTCGTGGGCAAGGTGAAGGACACGGTTCTCTGTACCTCTTTAGACGTGCTGGCTGAGGAGGTGGCTTTGATCAACTTTGTCCGGTCTGGTCGGGGCATGTGCGCAGCCATCAACAAAGGCGGCATCCATTTTGGGAATGAGAAGCTGTCGGCTGAGCAGAAAGGGGCCGTCCGCCACATCTTGGGCTCAACGGATCAAGTCATTGCCATCAGGGGTGGAGCTGGGGTTGGCAAGACCACACTCATGAAGGAAGCGGCGGAGCAGATAGAGGCAAGCGGTCGCCGTGTGTTTGCTTTTGCTCCCTCGGCGGTCGCATCACGCGAGACGCTGCAAGAGTCTGGCTTTGTCGGAGCCAATACGGTCGCGCATTTGCTGTTGAACAAAAACCTGCAACGTCAGACCCGGGGGCAGGTCATCTGGATTGATGAGGCGGGTTTGCTGGGTGCCCGTGAGATGTGGGAGCTGATGCAGGTTGCCGGAAGCTCCACCAGGATCATCCTGACCGGCGATAGTGGGCAGCATGCTCCCGTGGCTCGTGGGGATGCTTTTCGGCTCCTGCAAAAATATGCTGGGCTGAAAATTGCCGAGGTAACCGAAATTCGTCGCCAGGAAGGCGAGGTCTATAAAAAGGCGGTGGCGGCATTGAGCCGGGGAGATTTGCCAAATGCCTTCATGAGCCTGGACAAGCTTGGAGCCATCATTGAGGTGGCAGATGATGGTGAACGATACCGGGCGCTGGCAGCGGATTACATGGAATTGAGCCGCAAAGGCAGCCCGCCGCTGGTGGTTTCTCCCACGCATGGCGAAAGTGCCAAGGTTACAGAAGCGATCCGAGAAGCGAAGCGCGGTGCAGGAAAGCTGGGGGATGAGCGCAGCTACATCCGGCTGCATAATTTGCAGTGGGAGAGTGCGGATAAAAAGCGGCTGGAAAATTACCGCGAGGGGCAGGTCATTCAGTTCCATCAAAACGCGCAGGGCATCCGGCGTGGGGAGATTTTTTCTGTTACAGGACGTGCCGAAAACGGTATTACCTTGGTAAGGTCTTCAACGGGTCGTGAAATGCCGCTGCCGATTAAATTCGCGGAGCGATTTCAGGTCTTTGAGGAACGGGAAATCCGAGTCGGCAAAGGTGAGCAAATCCGAATCACACGAAATGGAAAAAGCGCCAATGATCGCAGGCTTAATAATGGCAATGTTTTCACGGTCGAGAAGATCAAAAAGAACGGCGACATCGTGCTTTCAAACGGCGCTGAATTGGACCGCAATCACGGACACTTCACCTATGGTTACTGCCAGACTTCGCATTCTTCACAGAGCAAAAGCGTTCGCGACGTTTTGGTTGCACAAAGCGAGGATTCATTCGTTGCCAGTTCGAGGGAGCAGTTTTATGTTTCCGTCAGCCGTGGCAAAGAGAGCATCAGGATCTACACAGACAGCCGCCTTGGACTGCAAGAGGCGGTCGGCAATACAGCGACCCGCCAATCGGCGCTGGAGCTGGCAGGGATAAGCAAACGCGATATTTCCTCTATGAATTCTGACCTCCCTAACAAGCAGTGGCGTGAGGTCGTCCAGAGTCGCAAGGCAGAGGGGGAGGCTCGCAGCCATGTGAAAAACCTTCTGGATGCACGTAAGCAAGATGTGTCGAAGAAAGATGCCGATATGAGCTGGCGGCAATATGTCGAGATGCGGCGCGGGCTGGTCAGTGCAGACGGGCGGAGCCGCTCCAAAGGTCATCCGCAAGGGACCGAGAAAAAGAGCGTCAACCTCGCCAACAAGAGGCGGAGTTTTCTCCGACCGACTGAGCAAAAAACCTCGACCAAAGAGAAAATGCAGGCTGGAAGGGAGACCAATAAAAAATCTCCAGAGGTTGAAAAGAAGCCAGCGCCTAAAGCTGAAAAGGGCGAGGCAAAGCAGGCGACCAATCCCCGCCAGAACCGGTTTGTGAATGCTTACAAATCGGCTGTTTCCCACTTCAAGGAAAAGACGGGCTGGGATAAGGCTGCGGCTCCGGCCAAAAGCGCCAACGACAACCAACAAAAGAAGGCTGCGCCAGCGCCGACAAAAACGGCGGCGCAGGGTTTGGCAAAGCCGGTGCAGCAAACTCAGGCAAAGCCAAAAGCGTTGCAGCAAAGCAACGTGTCAAAAGTTGCTGACCATGCCGCGAAGCAAAAAGCTGTCGAGGCTAGCAAGGCGACTCAGCAAGCTGCTAAGGTGGCACAGGAAGTGAAACAGAAGGCAGCAACTCCGCCGCCGCCAACTCCACGCAAATAAAGAATTATGGCTTCTGACACGATTGAAGAGATTCTGAGACGAAAGCAGGCTGAAAAGTCTGCGGTGCCTGCCTCCCAGCCGACAGAGCAGGAGGATAAGTTTTTCTCGATCCTGGTCGGTGAGACCAGCCAGGAGCATTTCTTTGAGATCCAGACTCGGGATGGGCTGCGCACCTGCTTTTCATATTCCGACATTATCTGGATTGTGTATGACCCGGATAATGGGCTGAACATCGAGTTTGGCGGCTATCTGGTAACGATAGAGGGGAGAGGGCTGGTGCCGAGGTTGTTTGATGGCATCAAACAGAAGCGAGTCGCCTGGGTGAAGGAAGCGGATCACGAGCTGCAGGACCATAAAGAGAACACGACTTTCATTTCCAAGATCACGATCACCCCGCCGAAGGGGTTTGCAGAAGACGAAGACGAAACCCCCTCCGAATAATGTTCAACTGGCGCTACATCAAAGCATTCCCCAAAGTCGCCTTGGTGCTTGGGGTCATCGGAATTAGCACGGCCATCTTCTCATGGTGGTGGCTGTTTGGCACTCCTGAAAAGCGAGAGCAGGCTGTGGTTCAAGAAACGAAAGCCAAGGAGGTTTTGGCAGAAAAGGTGGCTATTGTTGAGGAGAGAATTGACCGGCTTTTCCTGGCGGATGACGACCTCTTTGATGTCGATACAGGGGAGGTGCTGTTCAAGGACTGGATCTCTGAGGACAGACCCAAGGATCTGTTTTATGACAAGGAATCGAAGAAGCTGCTGGCGACTTTTCCCCGAGGAATCGCTCGCTACGGCATGGACGGAACCCAGGAGGCGGCTCTGAGCACTCGCTATACGGTGGGATTCACCGATGGGTTCAAGCAGGCCATGTATCCGAAAGCCAAGGATGTATGGATGGCGGATGTGGATCTCCAGGCGCTCAAGCTGGTCAATGAGCGTCAGGTAACGACGATGGGCATTTTTCTGGAGCAATATTTCGCCGAGAACCTGATCATGGCGACCGACAAGGTGATTGCGGTCCGGAATCTGAATCAGCAACTGCGGGTCAATTTGGAAACGGGCGAGGTGAAGCCGACTCGGATCCCGACTGATGGAATCCAAAAGAGGCGTTCACCTGATGGCAGGGTGCTGCTGGGTCAGCAGGGCAATGAAGTGTATCACTATGACGTGCAGACGGATGAGGTTCTCAAATTCCCGATTGGGAAAAGCCAGGTCAGAGATGCACAATGGATTGATGGTAATCGCTGTGCGCTGCTGGTGGATGGCAAAAGCCTTGCCATTTTCGACAGAACTACTGGCAAGTTGAAGACAGACAAAGCTCTGCCATTACCCTGCAAGGCTGTCATGGCCCCTTCACCGACCGGGCAGCGCATGTTCTGTGCAAGCAGTGCAGGATTGAGACTGCTGGATCTGAAAACGATGGAGTTTGAGGAGATGCCCGCCGGTGTGGACATGTTTGTCTGGCTTGATGATGAGACGCTGATGTATCCACGAAATGTGCCTGATTCGGGCCTGCGCGGAACTTGGTTCAAGAAGGTGGGCAAGCCAGAGCAACGCATCACAACTGAGCCGTGCCTTGTGGAGAGGAATGCTGGACCGGTATTTCTGGTGATGAAATCAGTGGGACAGGTCGTGTTTGTAACGCGACATGGTCTCAACCGAGTAAAACTGGATGGTAGCGATTTTGCGGAAGTTACAAAGACTACGCGTCCGCCGACTCGACTGCTCGGGATCAAAGAGTGGGGTTTGAAGCTTTGAGTTCAGTCTAAAATATAAAACGAGCGTCAGTTTAAAATCGCTCTTAGCGCGATCATTTCACATTGGGCCTCCAGTTTGTGATCCGATAGGAATTGGCGTTTTATGATTAGTTAATTTGCATAGTTACTTGAGAACATAAAATAGAGATTCATTGCTACAATTTGTATCAACTCTATAACTTGCTGTAACGCTGTTTGTGCAGGAGTCTGTAGATAACTTTTGTATCCATCCGGTGTAAGGTCTCCCGTCATCATATTTAGGGCGTGTTTTAAAACTGTACAAGTTCTAAAAATGGCCTAACAAGAGGGATGCACCTGCACCCAAAATACCAAGCCGTCGTTCCCAAACTGGCCGAGGTTATAAAATCCATAGATTCCTAAATACCAGAAGGAAGAGGAGGCTGGGCTCCGACCAGGTCGGCCTCTCAGTGATTTGAAGCTGGTCATCGCAGGTGTTCTGCACGTGCTCAAAGAAGGCGGCTCCTGGCGTGCTTTGGACGTCCCTGGCGTTGCCTGGGAAACTGTTTACGGCCACTTCCGCCGCTGGGCCAAGGCCGGTCTCTGGGATCAGGCCATGCAGCAGATGAAATGGCATGCAGGCAAGAACCTCGGCATGATTGACTCCACCCACATCAAGGTCCACCGCGACGGGGCCAACCCCGCCGGAGGCCAGGAACAACAGGCCATGAGCCGCACCAAGGGCGGACTCAACACGAAGCTGCATGCTGCGGTGGACGGGCGCTGCCAGCCACAAGCCTTGATTTTGACGGCAGGGACGGAAGCTGATGTCTTGCATGC